>CAIPGD010000476.1 GCA_903864485.1 uncultured bacterium
CGGTCGTATCAGCAGCCATGAAAATGCTGAATACGCTGGAATCACTGGGTCATAGCAAAGCACCGAACGCCGATGCGCCAAGTCTCGCAGTGGCCGCCGAAGGCCTGGGAATTTTGCTGCGTCTGCTAGCACCCGTAGTCCCTCATATCACCCACGCGCTTTGGGTCGATTGTGGCTATGCAGGGGTCGGCGGCGAGTTGATTCATACGGCCTGGCCTCAAGTGGAAGAAGAGGCGCTTTTGCGCAGCCAGATCACCCTGGTCCTGCAGATCAACGGCAAGGTCCGTGGCTCGATTTCGGTCTCGGCCGATGCGGACGGACCGACAATTGAAGCGGCCGCTCTGGCCTCGGAGGCCTTTCAACGCGCCGCCTCCGGTCAAACCCCCAAGAAAATCATCCACGTCGCCGGGAGGCTCGTGAATGTCGTGGTTTGAGGGTGTCCATGCGATGCGCCCCGATCACCAGACACCGCAATTGTTACGCCGGCGTTTCTTGCGACACGGCGGCGGCGTAGGGGGACTGTTGGGGTTAATGGTGTTCGGCGCGGCATCCATGCTGCCGGGCTGTGGATTTCAGCTGCGCGGTGGGACCGCTTCACGACTGCCCTTCAGCAAGCTGTACACCACCTTCAGCGCGAATTCACCCATCGGGATCGAGTTCAAACGCTCCCTGCGCAGCGTTGGGGGCACCGAGGTCGTCGACACGCCAACCAGCGCGCAAGCCTGGCTCGAAGTCCTCGGTGAGGTTCGCGACCGGCAGGTTCTCGGTTTCTCACGAACGGGTAGCGCGCGCGAGTATCAGTTGCGCCTGCAATTGCATTGGCGGCTTCATGATGGTCGCGGCCACGAGATGATCTCACCTACGCGAATCTCGCTATCCCGCGACGTGACCGCCGCCGATGCTCAGCAACTGGTCGCCAAGCAAGAAGAAGACGCGCTCCTTTATCAAGATATGACCACCGATCTGGTCCAGCAGCTTCTGCGTCAGTTGGCCAGCGTTCGTCCGGCGGACGGATGATGGCGATCGAACGGACCCGCTGACGATGCCCTCCATTCGGTTTGAAACCCTGATGGCTCGCTTGGGTGAGCCAAACGCCGGTCGGCAGGGGTCGTTGGACCCGACCTTGATCTGGCTTCATGGCGACGAAGCGCTTTTACAAATCGAAGCGGCTGATGCGCTGCGAGCCCAGGCCCGTGCTCAAGGATTCGATGAACGCGAGGTGATCACGGTCGATCGCAGCCTGAAGGCCGATCGCCTGAGCGCGATAGCTGGCGCGCGATCGCTGTTTGCCGAAAAGCGCCTGCTCGAAATCCGGTTCGGACAAACCAAGCCGGGGCGCGAATTGGGCGAGGCCATTGCAGCGATTACGGAATCAATCCTCGCCTCGGGCGAAGGTGCGCCGCGGCTGATCGTCAGCAGCCCACGGCTTGACCGATCAACTCAGGAAACCGCCTGGTGGCAGCGAGTGGATCGCGTCAGTTTGACGGTCGCGATCTACCCGGTTGAACGCAGCCAATTACCGGCCTGGATCGGCGGGCGTCTGGCCCGCCAAGGCCAACGCGCCGATGAGGCATTGCTCGCGACGATCGCGGATCGGATCGAGGGCAACTTGCTGGCTGCCCATCAGGAAATCCGCAAACTGGCACTGCTCTGTCCTCCGGGGAACCTCGACCCCGAGGCGGTACACGCCGCCCTGACCGATGTGGCACGGTTTGACGCGTTCGATGTCGTGGACGCCATGCTGGCGGGTGACGCGCGTCGAGCGATTCGAGCCCTGGAAGGGCTACAAGCCGAGGGCGTCGCGACGCCGCTGGTGATCTGGGCCCTCGCCGATGGCTGTAGAACCCTCGCACGACTGGCCGAAGCCCAAACCCAGGGGCGCGCACTCCCGCCCCTGATGCGCAGTCTTCGGGTCTTCGGAAACCGTGAGCGCCTTTATGAGCAGGCACTGCGCCGGCTCGACCGCCCAAGATCAAACAAGCCCTCAGCGGCATCGATCGCAGCGGCCGCACTGGCTGACTGTGCGCAGGCAGATAGAATCGCAAAGGGTCTCGACAACGGTGACCCCTGGCAGGCGTTATTGCGAGTCGCGATGCGCGTTGCCGGGGCCCCTGTATTTGCTGAATTGAGCGAATGAATCCTGTCCATCACATCGAAGAACTGGGCCGCAATGCCAGAAGCGCCTCGCGAGTCTTGGCCCGAGCATCGACTCGCGCCAAAAATGATGCCCTACACGCCATTGCGAAGGCCATTCGTAGCGACCAGGACGCTCTACAAGCTGCCAATGCGAAGGACCTCGCCGAGGGTCGGACCAATGGACTCGATGACGCCTTTCTTGACCGTCTGACGTTAAACGACAAGGCCATCACAGCGATGGTGGATGGCCTTGCCCAAGTGGCTGCGTTGCCCGATCCGATCGGTGAAATCACCGACCTTCGCCCTCAGCCGAGCGGGATTC
>CAIPGD010000477.1 GCA_903864485.1 uncultured bacterium
ACCCGTGATTTCGCGGACATCGTCCCGGTGCCGAAAGCCTAGCGCGGTCGGCCCGAGCACATTGCAGCGTGGTCGCCTGACCCCACCAGCCTGAGCCGGAAGCTCGGGAAGTTCGTCCACTGGGCGGGCAAGATTTCGCACCAGTTGATAGAACGTTTCTGCCGCGCCCCAATTTTCTTTGCGCTGGTACGAAGGCAGTTCGAGAGGAATCACCGGGATCGGCAAGGCCAGTGCCTTTGATAGGCCGCCTGGGTCGTCCTGAATCAACTCCGCGGTGCAAGAAGCGCCCACCAGCATCGCCTTTGGATTGAAGCGCTCGAACGCTTCACGCGCTGCATTCTTGAACAACTCTGCAGTGTCGCCGCCAAGGTCGCGCGCTTGAAAGGTGGTGTAAGTCACCGGTGGGCGTTTCGCGAGCCGCTCGATCATGGTGAATAAAAGATCGGCATAGGTGTCGCCCTGCGGTGCGTGCAATACGTAATGCACATCGCGCATTGCTGTGGCAACCCGCATCGCCCCCACATGTGGGGGGCCTTCGTAGGTCCAGAGTGTGAGTTGCATTGGGTCTAACCTCAGGCCACGAGCTTCATTCGCCGCGTCAGCGGGCGAGCGAAGAGTTCAGCCAGATCGCCAGCCTGGTCGTAGCCATGAATCGGCGTGAAAACCAGCTCGATCGACCATTTGGTCGTAATGCCTTGCGCCTCGAGCGGGTTGGCCAGGCCAAGCCCGCAAACCACGATATCGGGCTGCGCTGCACGGCACCGATCGAGCTGGCGCTCCACGTCCTGGCCTTCAGATAACTGGGTGCCGGCCGGCAACAAGGCCAACTCCTGAGCGAGGTGCTGGCGGTGCAGGTAGGGCGTACCAACCTCAACCAGGGTCATCCCCATTTCGCGCGACAGGAAGCGCGCCAATGGCGGCTCCAGCTGCGAGTCGGGAAAAAAGAAGATCGACTTTCCCTCAAGCAGATGGCGCTGCCGCGCCAGTGCCCCCCGGGCACGTTCCCGTCCCGGTGCAACTGCGGCCTCGAATCGGTCGGCGGGAATGTTCCAGGCCTGCGCGGCGGCAGCCAGCCAGGCGGTGGTGCCTTCTTCGCCAAGCGGAAACAACGCGTCCAGTCGAACCGCCCCGCGCGCTTCAAGCGCACGCGCCGTGTCGGCCAAAAAAGGTTGTGCCAACAAAAATCGGGTGTTTGGACCCACCGCCGGATTTTCACCCGCTTTTCGAGGCGGAAAGAAAGCCACTGGCCCGATGCCAATTTCATTGAACAGCCGCTTGAACTGGTCTTCAACAACGTCGGCCAGAGTGCCCACAATCAACAGCGCGGGCTCGGATTCATCGCGCGCCGGCATGGCCGGGACCAGAGCAGCCAGACAGGCATCTTCGCCCTGGGTGAAGGTGGTCTCGATGCCGCTGCCCGAGTAGTTGAGGATTCGGACCGAGGGTTCGAATTGCCTCGAAAGGCGCTCGGCGGCGCGCGATAAATCGAGCTTGATCACCTCCGAAGGGCAAGACCCGACAAGAAACAGAAGCTTGATATCGGGGCGTCGCTCGAGCAGACGGGTGACCACTTTGTCGAGTTCGGTATTCGCGTCGGCCAACCCGGCGAGGTCGCGCTCGTCAATGATTGCCGTCGCAAACCGGGGTTCCGCAAAAATCATCACGCCCGCAGCCGACTGAATCAGGTGCGCGCAGGTTCGCGAACCCACGACCAGAAAAAACGCGTCCTGAATCTTGCGGTGCAGCCAGATGATGCCCGTGAGGCCGCAAAAGACCTCGCGCTGACCGCGCTCGCGCAGAATGGGGACCACAGTGGTCATGCCGACTGTCCTAGGCCAACGGCTTCGAGTCGGGCGCGGCGTTCGTCCTCCGCTTTGGCCCCGAGTCGAGCCGCCCGCAACTTCAGCAGGAACTGCGTGGCGTTGACGGCGTAGGTTGAATAAGCCGCCAGCGCAAGCAACATCTGCTCACGTGGGCCGAGGGCGCCGGTCAAGAGGACGATCAGATAGGCCGTATGCAACGCAATAACGACAAAGCTGACCATGTCCTCCCAGTAGAACGCCGGCGCCAGCAGATAAACGCCAAAGACATCCTTTTCCCAGAGGCATCCGGTGATCATGATGGCGTATAGCAGCATCGTCTTGGCGACGATGGAGACCGAAGCCGCGACGAGGCCGTCGCCCGTGATCAAAAACCGAAGTACCAGGCTAACGCTGATCGCAAATACAACAAACTGAACAATCGCCAGAACGCCCTGAACGTTGGTCCAACGCGAAGCATCTCGTCGTTTGCGTTGCTCGGGGGTGTACAGAGGCCGATACGCTGCGTTATCCGCTGAGCTCTCAAAGTCGGTCGTTGTGGTTTGCAATGCGTCCATGGGCGTCTAACGGGGTGGTTTGAGCCGAATCTAGGCGGTCCCGAAAAAAGTGTCAATTAAAATTTACGTCAACCAAGCGTTACTACTGATATAGTGCGCTGGACCTGCTTTTCATCGGTAGGGGAGAACCCTTGAGAACGCTTCAAAACCATTGTCAACCGTTCGATTACCTCTCATCCTTGGCGCCTAACCAAGCTGGCGTGAGGAGTCGGGGTATGGATTCAAAGCCCAAGAGCACTAAGAAGGGCACCCCGGGCCTGGGCCAGGCCACTGCGGGGGCGCCGTACTGGCTGTCGCGAGCCATCGAAGCCGAAGTCGCCCGGGCGATTCCTTCGATCGTGCGCGCGCACGCGCATGAGGCGTCATCGGCCGATTCTTCCGCCGCCCAGTCGCACGATTCAGTGGGACAAGACGGCTCGGTGAGTAACCCGTCCGATCCTCCCGGCAGCTCGTCCGGGCGAGTGGTGCGGCCGACCGAATCTGACGTGGCGGCCGCCGCGCGATTTGGTGTTGCTGGCGATCATCTCGGTTTGCGTGACCTGATCACCGGTCTGCGAGCCCGGGCCGTCCCCCTGACCGGTATCTGTCTGGACCTCATCGGAGCGGCTGCCCGACAACTCGGCGATCGCTGGACCGAAGATGAAGTCAACTTCGTCGAAGTGACGTTTGCGACCGGTGTTTTCGAGGCAGCCTTGCGTGAATTGATGCCATCGCTCGAGGCCGAAGTCGCTTCTGTGAAATCTGGAGACGCCGAAGTCGGTCGGATTTTGTTGGCAGGTCTGCCCGACGATTTGCATCGGATGGGGATGACGATGATCGGCGGTTTTTTCCGCGGTGCTGGATGGCAAGTGCGTGACGGCCTCGATTCGTCTTTGCAAGAGCTGGAGCGAATTGTTGCGGTCGAATGGTTTGAAGTGATTGGTCTTTCCGCGTCTTGTGACCGTTTTCTTGATTTGCTATCGTTTACCCTGACTCGGTTGCGCCGGGCTTCGTGCAATCCGAGCGTCGGGTTTTTGGTGGGCGGTGCGCAGTTCGTTGAACGACCGGGTCTGATGACGCTGGTCGGGGCCGACGCAACCGCAGGTGACGCGCATGAGGCATTGCGCGAGGCCGAGCGACTCAGGGCCCGGTCACGCGCGATGCCAGCTAATGCGAATTCCTGAGTAATTCCGGGGCTTCGCCAACAGGAAGTTGTTTGTGAGATCTTTCGCTGGCTCTTCACATGTCTTTACGAATTCAGACGCCGGTTCGCTGGCCAGACTGGCGTCGGCTGCCGCCGATATCGCACTGATCATTGATAAGTCCGGCACGATTCGCGAGCTCGCGGGGGATAACCCGAATTTGCCCCTGGACCAGTGGTCTGACTGGATCGGACGGTCCTGGTCAGAAGTCGTTTCAGTCGAGAGCCGCCCCAAGGTCGAGTCGATGCAGCGGGACGCTTCAGCTGGAGTGATCACGCGCTGGCGCCATCTCAATCATCCTGGACGGGATGGCGGTGAATCAGTACCCGTCATGTATCGCGTCGTACCTTTGGGTAGCGACGGCAGTATGGTCGCGGTGGGTCGTGACCTACAGGAAATGGCCGAACTGCAACGACGCTTGCTCGAAGTCCAGCAGACCGTCGATCGCGAAGAAAAACAGCGTCGACAGGCCGAAGCGCGTCAGCGGATACTTTTCCAATCGTCTGTCGATCCACTATTGGTCGTCGATTCGCTGACTGGACGAGTCTTTGAATCCAATCCGGCGGCGGACATTATGTTGCCGGTCGTGACCCGCCGTCGTGGGCCCGGAACCTGGGATGACGGGCTTGATCCTCAGGGGGCCGATGCGATGCGTGCGTTACTTGCCCGCGTCAGATCGAGTGGTCGTCCTGATCAGGCGCAGGTTCACGGCTTGGATGGCACGGCATTGTTGGTCAATGCAACCCCATTTCGCGAGGATGGATTCGCGCTTGCGATGGTTCGCATCGCGCCTGTGGTCGGTTACGCAGCCGGATCGAATCGCGGGCCGGCGGGTCCCGACCACAAGCCATCTCTGTCGGCGGTTGCAGAGTATTCGCCTGAAGCGATCGTGAGAACAGATCTAAATGGTCAAATCCTGTCCGCGAACGGCGCATTTATCAACATGGTACGGGTGAGTGCCGAGTCCTCGATTGCTGGGCAGTCGCTTGATCGTTGGCTCGATGGGGCCGGTGTTGATTTGCGGGTTCTGATGGCCAACGCCCGTCAGCATGGCGTCATGAGGCGGTTTTCCACGGTCCTGCGCGACGAGCATGGCCATCAGGTCGACATTGAGTTGGCTGCCGTGAACTTGCCGGATG
>CAIPGD010000478.1 GCA_903864485.1 uncultured bacterium
TGGGCGAAAACCTGTGCCCAGGCGCCTGTTTTTCCATTCAAACCGCCCGTGCCAGGTTCCGACGAGGCCTCGACGACGGGGGGCTGGTCAGCTCCTAATATCGGGACACCGATGCCGACCACGGCCGACTTGTTCGATCTGTTGCGCGCCGAGGATGCAGCCGCTGCCCGCGACACACGGATTGTCGATCGCAGTGCCTCGGTCAGTGTGACCCAAGCGACCCGCTTACGCCTGACCAGTCTCGGCGGCGAGCAGGTACAGCATCATCGCTGGGTGATCCCGTCTCTGGCGGTGACGGCCCATGTCGATGGCGTGACGCAGACACGCAGTCTCGCTGGCAACTACAACGGGTTTTGCCGCCAGGGCGGTTTCGAGGTCGTTCTGGAGTCCGGTTTGATCGGCGGGGGTTCACGAATTGCCGATGAGGCGATAGCGCTGGCACAGGCACCGGAATGTCCAACCGGGTTGCTCGACCTTCTCGCGATGCCAGATCAGATGATGCTGCAGATTCATGAGTCGATCGGCCACCCACTGGAACTCGACCGGATTTTGGGTGATGAGCGCAACTTCGCTGGCACCAGTTTCGTCACGCCGGACATGTTCGGGCGCTATGCCTATGGCTCCGAGCAACTCACCATCACCTGCGATCCCACGATCGAGCATGAGTTCGCAGCCTTTGGTTTTGATGATGAAGGGACCAGGGCCGAACGGGCAGTGCTGATTGAGCGTGGGCGTCTCTTGCGGCCAATCGGTGGAGCACTGTCGGCCGCCAGGGCCGCAGCCGCTGGGTATGCGCTGGAGCCAGTTGCCTGCGCCCGAGCGTCTGCGTGGTGGCGTGCACCGATTGATCGGATGCCCAATCTCAACCTGGAGCCCGGTGATTCGACGCTTGAGCAGATGATCGGTTCCGTCGATGACGGGATCCTCGTGCGCACCAATCTCAGCTGGTCGATCGATGATTCACGCGACAAGTTTCAGTTCGGCTGTGAATGGGCCGAGCGGATCCGCCACGGGCAACGGGTTGGGGTCGTGCGCAACCCCAACTACCGTGGTCGTTCCGCGAGCTTTTGGCGTTCGCTCGATCAGGTCGGCAACGCCCAGACGGTTCAGGTCATGGGAACCCCGTATTGCGGTAAGGGCGAACCGGGTCAGGTCATCCGGGTTGGTCATGCGTCGCCGCCGTGCTTGTTTCGCGGGGTGGAAGTGTTTGGTGGAGGAAACTGAGATGGATATGCCCAAGAATCACTTTAAGCGGGCTCTCGCTTCGGGTCAGACTCAGATCGGTATCTGGAACAGTCTGGCCAGTGCCTATGCCACGGAAGTTGTGGCGGGATGTGGTCTGGACTGGATGCTGCTCGACACCGAGCATGCGCCCAGCGATGTCCCAACCGTACTTGCACAATTGCAGGCCGCGGCGGCCTACCCGATCGACTGTGTCGTCCGTCCGGCCTGGAACGATCAGGTCCTGATCAAGCGTTACCTCGATATTGGTGTGCAGTCACTCCTGATCCCGTTTGTTCAGAACGCCGACGAGGCGCGCGCGGCGGTCAAGGCTTGCCGCTATCCGCCTCACGGCATTCGAGGCGTCACGGGAGGTGCACGTCATAACCGCTTCGGTCGGGTGCCTGACTATTTTGAGCGCGTCCATGACGAACTCTGCATCCTCGTTCAGGCCGAAACCTTAGTGGCGTTGGAACATCTCGAGGAGATTCTCGCGGTCGATGGCGTCGATGGCGTTTTCATCGGGCCCGCCGATCTGTCAGCCGATATGGGTTTCGCGGGGACCGTCAACCGCCCTGAAGTGCGGGTAAAGATTGAAGCCGCTATCCGGCAGATTCGCGGCTCTGGGAAAGCTGCTGGTTTTCTTTGGACGAATCTTGATGATTGCCAGCATTGGATCGACATCGGGACCAGCTTTCTGGCCGTGGCCTCCGACCTCGGCATTCTCGCCCGTGCCAGTGATGGCTTGACCAAGCGCTTCAA
>CAIPGD010000479.1 GCA_903864485.1 uncultured bacterium
AAGCCAGACTGATGTCGCGCTTTCATGTGACCCGGGCAGATGGAGAAATCCTGAGTGGCGCACGGGCGTTTGTTGCCCTCTGGAGCCGATTACCCGGCTGGCGCTGGTTATCCGCGCTTTCCCGAATCCCAGGGGGGCTCGCAATGATGGAAGCGGCTTACCGGGGTTTCCTGATCATTCGGCCATCGATTCAATGGATCTTTAGGGGCCTGAACGTCTCCCATCTACCGTCGACCATGGTTGGAGACATGCGCTCGAATCAGGCCGGTGAAACGGGCGCCGTTTGGATTTATCGTGGCATCCTCACCGTCACGCGTGACGCCGCGGTTCGTGAGTTTGCCCAAGCACACCTGGAAACCGAGCGCAAACACTTGCTCGCGATCGATGCCCTACTCCCGGTACTGCGGCGCAGTAAGTTGCTGATTGCATGGCGAATCGCCGGATTCCTTACGGGTTCAATTCCGGCCATGTTCGGTCGCCAGGCTGTTTTTGCGACGATTGCAGCGGTCGAAACCTTCGTTGAACATCACTACCAACTTCAGATCGATCATCTTGGCCGTCGAGGCGGGCATACCGAACTTCTCCGCCTTCTCATCGAGTTCCAAAAGGACGAACAGTCCCACCGACTGGAAGCGATCGACAACCTGTACGCCTTGAATCACGATGGGCTGCGTGATCAGCTGTCGGATCACGTTAGCCAGCCCGCCCAGCCGCCCCTACTGATCCGTCGTTGGTGCGGCCTGGTTTCGGTGGGCTCCGAAATCGCAGTCAAAATTGCCCGTGTGATCTAAGCGGGGGTTCGATGAGTTTGATGACCTCGCTGCCCGCCGGATATCGAGCGCTGGTGCTGGGAGCCAGCGGCACAATCGGTCGCGGCTTTGTCGAGAAACTGACCCTAGACGATCGCTGCGCCGTTGTCGAACGCCTCGATCGTACTTCTGTGGCACCGCTCATTCTCGAAGAAGAAGCGGCGATCAAATTAGCAGTCAACGCCATCGCGAGCCACGGCCCATTTCATTTAATTCTCGACGCAACGGGCGCGCTGACCATCGACGGTCAGGGGCCTGAGAAGCGACTCGAAAGCATGAGTGCTCGCAGTCTTGCACGGGCCTTCCAGATCAATGCGATTGGGCGCGGACTGATTCTGCGGGAGTGCATCCCGCTCCTGCCCCGCAACGAGCGCTGCATGTTCGGCGTTTTATCCGCCCGCGTTGGCAGCATTTCAGATAACCATCTTGGGGGTTGGTACGGTTATCGAGCCTCAAAAGCAGCCGGCAATATGCTTCTGCAAACGGCATCGATTGAATCTCATCGCACCCGACCTCACGCCGTATTTGCCGCCCTCCAACCCGGAACTGTGGTCTCTCGCCTATCCGAGCCCTTTAGTCGGGGACACGAAACTGTCACAGCCGAAAATTCAACCACGGGCATGCTGAACACCTTGAACGGCCTGGCAGCCAGGCCACAAGCTTGGTTTGTTGATTACAAGGGACTGTCGATTGATTGGTGAGGTGAACCGCAGCCTGACTGACCGACATTTTGAAAAATAGTGAGAAATATGACCTAACAAGCGGGGCGACTCAGACTGGATGCTAAGCCATCAA
>CAIPGD010000480.1 GCA_903864485.1 uncultured bacterium
GCCGGGCCTGCGCGGTCGGGTCCGCAAGCAGCAATGGCTCGACACCTGGGTTCAGGACGCTCGGGACGCTCAGGACGCTCATCACCCCCGCACCCTATCAGTAACGATTGAATTGATTTATGGCCACGCCTGGTGCTCACCGGCTTCGAAACTCGAGCCCGGAACAGCCCGGGTCGAGTTCATTCGGGGCGGGCGCTAAATCAGCCGTGGACGCGGGTTTGCGCCGATGCCCCAAAATTGTGCGACGAAGGGTCACAGAAAAAAGCAAGCGTTTGGGTTGACCCGAATGGCGCGCAGGAGTGTCATACGGTTTGGGTCGTTTTCTGCGTTAGAGAGGCCGATTTGCCCGCTACACGGTTAGACCGCCAAACATCAGACGGGCTCGAGTGGCTACTGCGGCGCAATTGTTCGTTGTCGCCAGGCCAGTGTGGTCTCGCCTTTGGAGTGGTGGGGCTCGTGTCGGGTGGCATCGCAACGGTGTTTGCGACGCAGGGTGCGTGGGTCGTTCTACCGTTTGCGGGAATTGAAATCCTGGCGTTGGCGATCGCATTTGTCGTATATGCGCGACACACCGGGGATTTCGAACGGATCGTTTTACACCCCGATCGATTGCTGGTCGAGGTGGTCGACGGGCGACGCAAAGCGCGCTTCGAGGCAAACCCCGCTTGGGTGCGGGTCGAGATGGGTCAGGCGGCATACGCTAGGATCCGGATCTCTGAGCGGGGCGAAACGGTTGAAGTCGGGCGTTTGCTGGCCTTTGAAGAAAGGGTCGAATTCGCTCGTGACTTGGCGCAGAATTTGAGAGTTGGGTCCGTCGCAATCGCTGCGCGGGCCAACATTGCCGAAATGCAAGGCGGGGTTTAATGATGGTTCAAGAGATTGGTCAGTCAGTGGGTCGTGCCTTTAAACAAGTGGGCGCCGCTGTCATTTTGTCGAGCTTGAGTGCTTGGGCGATCGCCCAAGGGGCTCAAGTCGTGGGCGACATGCCCGGTGGCCCGAAGGTGCATCAGCTCAACCTGATCGAACCGGCTACTGCGATTGCCCGGGACCAGCACTGGATCCACAACTTCGTAATGATCATCTGTGTAGTGATCTTCGTCGCGGTGTTTGGGGTGATGTTCTTCTCCATCCTCAATCACCGGAAAAGCAAAGGTGCCAAATCCGCTAGCTTTCACGAAAGTACGGCCGTCGAGATTGCGTGGACGGTGGTTCCTTTGCTGATTGTGGTTGGGATGGCTCTGCCAGCGACCCGCATGGTGGTGGAGCAGAAAGACACTTCGGGTGCGGACATCACCGTCAAGGCGACTGGCCAACAGTGGAAATGGGGCTACGACTATCTGAAGGGCGAAGGCGAGGGCATCAGCATGTACTCGACGCTGACGACTCCGCAGGAGCAGATCGACAACCTCGCGCCCAAGAGCCAGACCTACCTGACCGAAGTCGACGAGCCCTTGGTGGTTCCGGTGGACAAGAAAGTTCGTGTGGTGTTGACCGCTAATGATGTGATCCATGCTTTTTATGTCCCTGCGTTGGGTATCAAGCAGGACGCGGTTCCCGGTTTCGTGCGCGACACGTGGTTCCGTGCTGAAAAACCAGGGACTTATCGGGGTTACTGCGCCGAGCTGTGCGGCAAGAATCACGCCTTCATGCCGATCGTGGTCGAGGTCAAGTCGGCTGAGGACTACAAGGCCTGGGTGGATGAACGCAAAAAAGCGATGGCCGCTTTGGCCGACGACCCCACCAAGGAATGGCAATTGGCTGAGCTGACCGCACGCGGCGAAAAGGTCTATTCCGGCAACTGTGTCGCCTGCCACCAGGCCGGTGGAACCGGAGTTCCGGGCGCATTCCCCGCGCTCAGAGAAGACAAAGTCGTTCTCGGCCCACAAGAAGGCCAGATCAAGGTGTTGTTGAACGGTCAGAACCAGGGCATGCCTTCCTGGAAACAACTCTCAGACGTCGAGATCGCGTCGGTCATCACCTACACCCGCAATGCCTGGGGTAACAAGGCCGAAGACAATATCGTTCAGCCCAGCGAAGTGGCTGCGGCGCGCAAGTAAGCATTCAACCAGCTAGATAGCAAGTCAGTCAGGAGCCTCCTCATGAGCGCAGTACTCGATCATCACGGTCACGCTGATCACGCCCACGACCATCCCCATGGTCTGCGTCGTTGGTTGTTTGCGACTAACCACAAGGACATCGGTACGCTTTACCTGTGGTTCTCGTTCGCGATGCTGATCGTTGGCGGTCTCAATGCGCTCTTGTTACGGGCCGAGCTTTTTCAGCCTGGGCTGCAGATTGTCAGGCCCGAGGTCTTCAATCAGCTGACCACGATGCACGGCCTGATCATGGTGTTCGGCGCGATCATGCCGGCCTTTGTGGGCTTTGCGAACTGGCAGATCCCGCTGATGGTGGGTGCGCCCGACATGGCGTTTGCCCGGATGAACAACTTCAGCTTCTGGTTGCTGATCCCGTCAGCGCTGTTGCTGGTGGGTAGCTACTTTGCACCCGGCGGTGCGGCCGCCGGCGGCTGGACCATGTATGCGCCGCTCTCGCTTCAGATGGGTCCGGGCTTCGACATGGTGATCTTTGCAGTTCACCTGCTTGGCGCCAGTTCGATCATGGGTTCGATCAACATTATCACCACGATCCTGAACATGCGCGCGCCTGGCATGACGTTGATGAAGATGCCGATGTTCGTCTGGACCTGGTTGATTACTGCCTATTTGTTGATTGCCGTGATGCCGGTTTTGGCGGGTGCGATCACGATGACCCTGACCGATCGTCACTTCGGGACCAGCTTTTTTAATGCGGCTGGCGGCGGTGACCCGGTCATGTTCCAGCACATTTTCTGGTTCTTCGGGCACCCCGAGGTTTACATCATGATCCTGCCGGCTTTCGGGATCATTTCCGAAATCATTCCAACGTTTGCCCGCAAGCGTCTGTTCGGCTATCCCTCGATGGTCTATGCGACGTCGTCGATCGCCATCCTGTCGTTCATCGTGTGGGCCCACCACATGTTTACGACCGGGATGCCCTCGACCGGACAGTTGTTCTTCATGTACGCAACGATGCTGATTGCGGTGCCGACTGGTGTAAAAGTCTTTAACTGGGTCGCCACCATGTGGCGCGGTTCGATGACCTTCGAGACCCCGATGCTGTTCGCGATCGGCTTTATTTTCGTATTCACGATGGGTGGCCTGACCGGCATCATCCTGTCGGTGGCTCCGCTCGACATCCAGCTCCACGACACTTACTACGTCGTCGCGCACTTCCACTACGTTCTGGTGGCGGGCTCACTGTTCGCGCTCTTCGCTGGCACTTACTTCTGGTTGCCCAAGTGGACGGGCCACATGTACGACGAGGGCTTGGGTAAGTTCCATTTCTGGGCCTCGCTGATTACATTCAACCTGACCTTCTTCCCGATGCACTTCCTCGGCCTTGCCGGAATGCCGCGCCGTTATGCGGACTACGCGATGCAGTTCGCTGATTTCAATGCGTTTGTGACGGTCTCGGCTTTTGGCTTCGGACTCAGCCAGTTGATTTTCCTGTGGGCGGTCATCAAGTGTATTCGCGGCGGAAAGCCAGCGACGGC
>CAIPGD010000481.1 GCA_903864485.1 uncultured bacterium
ATAGCTGGTCGCCAGGGGGAAGTGCGGGACCTGCAGTTTGCCGAGCCCGTCCTCGGTCATGATAAACACCGGCCGGTCGGCATCGGCCGCAAAGGTTGATTTGCCAACACCGGCCACGCCGTGGATTAAAATGCGCGGGGGTGTCAGTGCCGATGTCGTGTGCAGGGATGCGAGAGAAATAGCCATTAGATTACCCCCTCGTTCAAGGTCAGGCGGAACTTGGGCTTGCCGGTGCGCACGGTGCGCGCAGGCTCGAAGCCCTTGCGCCAGCTTTCAGGCAAAGCGCCGTATTTGCGTTCGGAGACCGACAGCTTCGTGTCGATGAACTCGGCAGGGTCTTCGCCGGCTGATGCGATGTTTTCAGCGATCTGGGCGAGTTTTGCCTGATCCCACTCGATGCGCTTGGGCAATTCGGCAATGACGGTGAACCGACCTTGATGAACGGCGATACAGTTCTAGTCGACATGGGGCGACCTTTGCCAAACCCTCCGGGCATCTTCGTCCTTGATGATGGCATGGGACTGGTTGCCAAACGTTTGCAGCATGTGCCCAACAGTGATCCGCCTGCGGTGCGCGTCATCTCGGATAACAAGCACTACCCCGAATACGAGCGGACCGCCGAAGAGATTAACATCATCGGGCGGATCCGGTGGTTTGCGCGCGAGATTTAAGGCAGGTCACCGTCAAACACGATCCTTTGCGCAACGCTGCGCAGGCGTTCGCCAACTCATTGTTTTAACTTGAATATCAGCGCCTCTTGGAGCCAACTTTGGGCACCAACTCGAAAGGCGCTTCCATGCTCGATACCAATTCAACCCCGATTTCGGGGCCAAATCCCCTTTCCCCTGACAAGATGTCCACACGCGCAAGGTTTGAAGAACTCGGTCGCATACTTGCGGCGGGGGTCGTTCGCCTGAACGCAGCAAAGTCCAGTTCTTTATCTTCCACCACTGGAGACAGTTTTGTGGACTTTCCGCCTGCCAAGAGCGGTGGTCGTCGCGTGAAACGCATCTTCATCGGAGGAATTCATGCACAAAAACAGTAAGATAAAGCCCGACCGTCTGGCCCTTAATCCCGTCACCGACAAGACTGTGCTCTGTCGGTTGGCGGCCCTGAAAGCCATGTCGGTGAAAGACCTAAAGTCCGAGTGGGAAAAGCTCATGGGGACCTCGGCCCCCAACAATAGCCGGGCGTTCCTACAATTTCGGATTGCTTACCGCCTTCAGGAACTGGCTTATGGCGGACCCGACCGAGACACCCGCCGGATGCTGGACCTTCTGGCCGACGAGGTTGAGGGCATCGGTAAACGCAAACTGCAGATTACGGACCCTCGCAATCCCGTCACGGGAACGCGGCTCATCCGGGAATGGGACGGCGTCGAGAACACGGTAACGGTCCTGAAGGACGGTTACGACTGGCAGGGCCGCAAGTTCAAATCGCTCTCGGCCGTTGCCTTTGCGATCACAGGCACGCGCTGGAATGGCTATCGGTTCTTCGGCATGCGCGAGCGCAAGCGGGAGGCGGCGTGATGGACACCAATGCCCGCCCCGTTCGCCGCCTGCGTTGCGCAATTTACACCCGCAAATCGAGCGAGGAAGGGCTCGACATGGAGTTCAACAGCCTTGATGCGCAACGCGAGGCCTGCGAGTCCTACATCGTCAGCCAACGCTCGGAAGGCTGGGTCGCCACCCGTGAACGCTATGACGACGGCGGGTTCTCCGGAGGCACGCTGGAACGCCCTGCGCTGAAGCAACTGCTCATCGATATCGAGGACGGACTGGTCGATGTGATTGTGGTTTACAAGATCGACCGCCTAGCCGCGCACAGACCCGATCAGCTCATATTGTCCGCGCTCGGCCTTGGGGATGACCCCCTCGCGGCTCAGTTGCTGAATACGGCGTTCCGAAAGATCAAGCAGCCGGGCGATCACGCCGATGGGTTGGGTGGCAGATGACATGAAGTAATCCCACGCCTTCCATCAAAGCCATGTAATTGTAACGATTACACTGGAAAACCCTGCGCAGCAGAGCGAAGCTTGTCCCATAGCGCGACGCATCCTGCTGCGCGGTAAGAGGACCCAGATGATGCCCCGCGACATTGCCACCCTTCGCAACCAAGACGCCGCGCTGCAACAGTTCCTCGCAAAAAAAGACGAGATCGACACGATGCTCGCCCGACTTCAGGTGCTGAGCGACGACCATTTCAACGCCGCGCCGGGCGAGGTGACCTGGGGTCACGTCGGCACACTCG
>CAIPGD010000482.1 GCA_903864485.1 uncultured bacterium
ATCTGCTCTGGCATTACCGACCAGGCAACGCAGCAGCGTGCTCTTACCCGCTCCCGATGGCCCCGTGATGGCCATGCATCGCCCGCATTGAGTCGCAGCGAAATATCGCGCAGGACCTCGATCACGAGCCCGTCCTGCAGATGCAATTGATATGACTTGCCCAGTCCATTGACCTCGAGGACAGGGGTGTCGGCGTGCTTGATCGCGGCGCTCATCCTTGCGGTACCGAGGCGACCAATAACTGCGTGTAGGGATGTTGAGGGTCATCCAGAACCTGATCGGTCAATCCAGTTTCTACCACCTTGCCATCTTTCATCACCATCATCCGTTGCGCCAACAGGCGGGCGACCGCAAGATCGTGGGTGACGATGACGGTTGCGAGACCAAGGCTGCGCGTGAGTCCACGGAGCAGATCCAGCAGACGGGCTTGCACTGACACATCGAGCGCCGAGGTCGGTTCATCAAGCAGCGCGAGTCGCGGCCCGGAGATCAGATTGCGCGCAATTTGCAGTCGCTGCTGCATACCCCCCGAAAAAGTGGCGGGTGATTCATCAATCCGCGCGGTCTCGAGCTCGACCCGTTCCATCCATTGCCGGGTGCTCGCTCGGATTGCGCCCCAGTGACGGACGCCGTTTGCCATCAGTCGCTCGCCGGCATTGGCGCCGGCACTCACGGCCATCCGGAGTCCATCGCGCGGATTTTGATGCACATAGGCCCACTCGGTGCGCTCGAGTCGTCGGCGCGCTGCGTCCGGTAGCGCAAAGACGTCGTGCTCGTGATTTGCGGCGTCCCGATAGTGAAGGGTGCCCGCCTGAGGTGTGAGCCGGCCCGCCAACACCCGCAAGAGTGTGGTCTTGCCAGACCCTGATTCGCCAACGACGGCCAGCACCTCTCCAGGCCAAAGCGTCAGGCTGACGTCCTGGCAGCCGTAACGATCACCATAACGGACAGTCAGTCCGGTGGCGCGCAGTAAGGGGGGATCCAAGTCGCTCATCGAGCCCCACACCAATCCGTATCGGAGCAAATGAACTGACGCGTTCCGGCGTCATCCATGATCATTTCATCGAGAAAACTCTCGCGTGACCCGCATAGCGCGCAGGCACTGTCCCAACGCTGGCGCTCGAACGGGTAGTCATCGAAATCAAGGGGTTCGACACGGGTGAACGGCGGCAGGGCATGAATGCGTTTTTCGCGTCCCGCGCCAAACAGCATCAGCGCTGGACTCTGATCGAGTTTGGGAACATCAAATTTTGGAATCGGCGAGGGCGACATCAGGTATCGATCCTCCACCATCACCGGGTAGTCGTAGGTCGTGGCAACACGGCCATGACGGGCAATGTCCTCATACAGGCGGACCTGCATCAGGCCGTAATCGGCCATCGCATGCATCCGGCGGCGCTCCGTTTCGCGCGGCTCGAGGCGGAACATCGGTTCGGGTTGCGGCACCTGAAAGACCAGGATTTGACCCGCCTTGAGGGGCGTTTCCGGAATCCGGTGCCGGGTCTGAATCAGCGTGGCTTCGGTCGTTTGTGTCGTGGTCTGCACCCCGGTCGTGCGGGCAATGAAGCGACGAATATTGACCGCGTTCGTGGTGTCATCGGCGCCCTGATCGATCACCTTCAACACGTCATCGGGCCCGATCAGCGCACAGGTGAGTTGCAAACCCCCTGTCCCCCATCCGTAGGGCAAGGGCATCTCACGGCTTGCGAAAGGGACTTGATAACCGGGAATCGCGACCGCCTTGAGGATTGATCGGCGAATCATCCGCTTGGTCTGTTCGTCCAGATACGCAAAATTAAATGCGGGATCGTGAATGGTTGGGTCGCTCATGACTCGCGGGCCCCGTGGTCCGCGCGCAATCGCCGCAACAACTCAAGTTCGGATTGAAAGTCCACGTGATGCGGTAGTTTCAAATGTTGTACGAATCCAGACGCTTCCAGGTTGTCGCAATGGCTGAGGACGAATTCCTGATCCTGAGCCGGTGCGGTTTCGGGTTCTCCAAGCTCAGTCGCTCGCAAGGCGCGATCGACCAGTGCCATCGCAATCGACTTGCGCTCGCCCTGACCGAATACCAGGCCGTAGCCCCGCGTGAACATCGGGGGCGCTTCGTCACTGCCCGCAAACTGATTGATCATTTGACATTCGGTCAGCTCGACCTCGCCCAGGACCACCGCGAAACCCAACTCGGGGGCCACGACACTCACTTCAACCCGACCCACACGAAGCTCCCCAACAAAGGGGTGGGTATGGGCGTAGCCGCGCTGCGTTGAATAACCGAGTCCCAGCAGATAGCCTTCGTCGCCGCGCGCCAGCGCCTGCAGGCGAAGCGGGCGGGCCGCTGGAAACCGCAAGGGCTCCCGAGTTAAATCCGCCGGCTCGGGGTCGCCCGCTGCAGGTTGTTCGGCTTCCAGTAAGCCATCGCGGCTCATCAACTCCGTGACGCGCGGTGGTGCGGTAGGGAGTCCGTTGCCCGGAATGGAGCGTGTCGGGATTGATGTAGCGACGGGTGCCAGTGCATCCGAAGGTGTTTCATCCTCGAGTAAAGAAAAATCCAGCAGGCGCTGACCGTAGTCGATCGTCGGACCCAGAATTTGACCGCCCGGTACCTCTTTGAAGGTTGCTGAGATGCGCCGCTCGATCCGCATCTGGGCGGTATCGACCGGGAGGCTGTCGGCCAACCGGGGCAGGGTGGTCCGGTAGGCCCGCAGCAGGAATGCCGCCTCGACCAAATCGCCGGCAGCCTGCTTGATCGCAAGCGCTGCTAGCTGGGGATCATAGAGCGCGCCTTCGGCCATGACCCGAGCCACCGATCGGTGCAATTGCGCCTGAATCTGCGCAACAGTGAGTTCGGCGAGGGCCCGATCGCCGCGCCGACGGGTGCGGACCCATTGATCGGCCGCGTCGATCGCGCGTTCTCCACCCTTGACGGCGACGTACATGAGTTCGGGGCCTCTTGATTCGCTAGATTGCGGCGACGCGGGTGCTGCGGGGGATGGCACACAGGCGGTCGCTCCAAACCATCAGGAGATCCACACCCAACGGAAATTGTGAACGATTGGCCACCAGCGCAAGGCGCAGTTGCTCGGCCCATCGGCCTTCAGCGCCCCGTTCTAGTCGGATTCGACGGGTGTGTTCGATCCCGGGCCCCTGTAACTGTAAGGTGCTCGAGGGGGAGGCATTCGGGGCAACATTCGGGCCAACATTCGGGCCAACATTCGGGGCAACTTTTGTGGGCGGCGATTCCCCGCCTGACGATTCGCTGGGCTCAACCACTGTGATCCCGGGGACTTGCAAAATGATGGTGGCCGAGAGGTCCGGAAACTCCGGCTCGCCCTGCCGCAGACTTGCCCAGTCGGGCTGTTCGCCCGGGTGTCCGACAAAGGCAAAATCCGCCTCAGCGGGATTTTTGGTCATGTTGCAACTGGTGTGAAACTGCAGCGAAGCGTGTGCGGCCGCCGTTGCCAGCGAGGGCGAAAGCCAAACACGGGTGTCACCGTCGAGCAACGTCATGGCCACTGCCCAAGCAGCTTCGCTCCATGGGTCAGGGGGTTGATGCGGGGCAATGGTGTCCAGGCACCCAACCGTTCCTGGTTGCGACAAAGCGCTCAGGATGGTCCGAAAACACCGTTGCGCATCCTGGACTGGATCCTCAAAGCCCTTGCAAACCAAACTCAGGTCGACCCCCATTATTCGTCTCCCATCACTCGCCTCGAGTCATCGTGAAGAACTCGACGCGGGTGCTGGCGGCGAGGGCCGCAGCGGCTTCCAATGTCGCGTGACGCATCTCGATCAGAGGCTCGATCACCTGGGTGCAAACGGCGTCGCGATGCTCCGGTGATTGCAGCAGTGCATCCGCAAGCGCGATCAACTCGGCGTGTTTTGCATTGCGCCCCGACACCCAGCCAACTCCGGTCGATCCGCATGCGTTAAGACGGATCGTGCAACGGGTTGCACTCATTTCGCCCAAATTGAAACGGCCACCGGTGCCCCCAGTGCGCCCTTGAACCATCACCAACCCGGTCTCGGGTCGACGCAACCAGGTTCGCTCAGTCTCAGCCCACGGCAGCAGGGCATGAGCCAGAACTTTGGGGTCCGAAGAGGCTAGCAAAGACAGCCGATCGCCCCGGATCCCGCCGCTCTGGTTGGGTACCGGCGGGTCGGATGCTTGGGGGTGGACGCATGCATCGGGCAAATTCATGGGCCGAATTCTGGATCGAAAAGCAGGTTGTGTGTAACGATTGAATCGTGATTGATCACGATCAACCTCCCCGATGACACTGCGATGACAGGACGACGACGTTGGGCCGACTGAACGCGACGCGGCGCTGGGCTCTCTATTTTTCCCCCGACACTGAACTCGGGGGCCTGGGCCATCAGTGGTTGAGTCAGGCGTTTGAGCAGGCGGCTGCCTGGACTGCGGCACCCCGCCGCTATGGATTTCATGCCACCCTGAAAGCGCCATTTCGACTGGCGCCGGGGTTTGATTTAAAGATGCTCATTGCAGCCGTGGCCGAATGGGCCGCAGAGCAACCTCCATTTGATGTACCACTCAGCGTGCAGTGGCTGGGTGATTTCCTCGCGTTGCGGCCGGCCCCGGGCGCATCCGTTGATGCGTTGAATCAACTCGCAGCGTCGGCGGTGGAGCGATTCGACGGTTTTCGGGCCGAAATGTCAGCGGCCGAACGAGCGCGCCGCGTGGCCGCACCGAAGTCGCCGCTCACGGCGCGTGAATTCGAGCTCTTAGACCGCTGGGGCTACCCCTATGTGTTTGAGGCGTTTCGGTTTCACTGCACGCTCACCGAAGCTTTACCCCCGGACCGAAAGCAACGACTATTCACGCTGGCGGAACAGTCCTTTAATCGCGTACTGTTCAAGCCTGTACCCATCGACCACGTGGTGCTGGTTGAAGAACCTGCGCCAGGAGCCGATTTTGTGAGAGTGCAGAGTTTCCCACTGGGGACGTTGGCTCCGGGTGCCATTGATTCCGGTCGTTCTATGGAACCCGTCGCATGATCATTACGTCGCTGCTCGATACGGACCTGTACAAGTTCACGATGATGCAAGTGGTTTTGCATCATTTCCCCGGGGCTCAGGTCGAGTACCGATTTAAATGCCGCACGCCCGACATCCCGTTGGCCACGATTATTGAATCGATTCGCGAAGAGATTACTCAGCTCTGCACCTTGCGGTTTCGCCCGCGTGAACTCGACTATCTGCGTAGCCTGCGCTTCATTAAGAGCGACTTTGTCGATTTCCTCGCGCTCTTTCAACTCAATGCCAAGTACATATCGCTCGAGCCTGTGCGGACCGATGACCTCGAATCGGGGGCGCGCGAGGGCGAACTCGAACTCGTCGTTCGGGGCCCCTGGCTGCACACGATTTTGTTCGAAATCCCAGTGCTGGCCATCATCAATGAACTCTGGTTCCAGCATACCCAACGCTTGCCGGACTATGAGGAAGGACGGGATCGCCTCACGGCCAAGATCAGTCTGATTACCCAGGACCCCGCACTGGCTGGGATGCGGGTCGCTGACTATGGCACCCGACGCCGTTTTTCAAGGCTCTGGCAGGACGAAGTCTTACTCACGCTGCGGTCGACCTTGGGGGAACATTTCGCCGGGACGAGCAACGTTTTTTATGCCATGAAACATGGTCTGCTGCCACTTGGCACCATGGCGCACGAGTACCTTCAGGCCTGTCAGGCCCTTGGTCCGCGTCTGCGCGACTCGCAGATTTTTGGGTTTGAAACCTGGGCCCGTGAATATCGGGGTGATCTGGGTATTGCGCTCTCCGATGTTTACGGCATGGACGCATTCCTGCGCGACTTCGATCTCTATTTTTGCAAGCTCTTCGATGGCGCGCGTCACGACAGTGGCGACCCTTTCGATTGGGGTGATCGTCTTCTTGATCATTATGAAAAGAACCGGATCGATCCAAAAACAAAGACCATGATCTTTTCTGATGGTTTGAACGTTCCGCTGGCGATTCAATTGTTTCGTCGCTTTGGTCACCGGTCCCGGATGTCGTTCGGAATCGGCACCAATCTCACGAATGATCTGGGTTATCAGCCGTTACAGATTGTCCTGAAGATGGTTCGGTGCAACGGACAACCCGTCGCTAAACTATCGGATGCGCCAGAGAAGACCATGTGCGACGATCCGGCCTACTTGAACTACCTTCGGCAGGTCTTTGACATCAAAGCACCCGTCTGACCAACTTTGACTAACTCTTTCTCATGAATCAACCCAATCTCTTGATCGCACGTAAGGTGTTTCCTAGCACCATGGAGCGACTGACGTCGCATTTTCAGATCCATGCCAATGAAGCTGATGTGATTCGGCCCCGCGAGGAATTCATTGCGCTTGCCAGCCAGGCGGATGCCCTGTTCATTTCAGGCGGCGAAAGAATCGACCGCGCGCTGCTCGAACAATGTCCCCGGGTTCGGATGATCGCGACCGGGACGGTGGGCTTCAATCACATTGATCTTGCAGCCTGCGCCGAGCGCGGCATCATCGTTTCCAATACCCCCGATGTGCTCAATGATGCGACCGCTGACATGGCTTGGGCGCTCTTGATGGCGGCGGCTCGGCGGATCACTGAAGTCGAGCGCTGGTTGCGCGACGGCAAATGGGACCGGTGGGCGTTCGATCAGTTATTGGGCCGCGAAGTGTTTGGCGCGACCCTGGGCGTAATCGGAATGGGCCGCATCGGCAGCGCGGTTGCGCGTCGGGCGCGCGGCTTTGAGATGCCCGTGATTTATCACAATCGCAATCGAGTGGCGGACGAAGGCGGTGCCACCTGGCGCCCGCTCAATGATCTGCTGGCCGAGGCAGATTTTGTGGTGTTGCTCACGCCCTACAGCCCCGCGACGCATCACCTGATTGGTGCCGAACAATTGGCGCGGATGAAGCGCACGGCGGTGCTTGTGAACATCGCCCGCGGTGGTGTGGTCGATGACGCGGCACTGGTTCAGGCATTACGAGACGGGTTGATTTTCTCGGCCGGTCTGGATGTGTACGAAAATGAACCCGCGCTGCATCCGGGTTTGCTGGAGCTGTCCAACGTTGTGTTGGCACCGCACTTGGGCAGCGCGACGCTATCAGCCCGTCAGGGGATGGCCAACCTTGCCGCCGACAACCTTGTGGCTTGGGCCACGGGCGCGCCCCTGCCTTCGCCAGTCAAGACTTAATCGACGACTGTCGACGACTGTCGACGACTGTCGACGACCATCGAGGACCATCAAAGATCATCGATGAGCAGATTGGCCTCATCTCTGCTCTGGTCGGTTTTGATCGAGTTCTGACTCCGTGTAAGATCTCGGGTTCCCTGCTGCACGGGCCACGCAACCCGGTAGCCAAAAACGCCACCCGGCGGGTGTTTGACGTAACGATCGTCAGCACCACGATCAAAGGGAAATAGACCGAGCCTGCAGGGCTCACTAGGAGTAAAGATGCGTCATTACGAGGTGGTATTCATCGTCCACCCCGATCAGAGCGAGCAAGTGCCCGCGATGATCGAGCGGTATAAAACGATGATCGAAGGAACTGAGATCGGCACAGCCGGTCAGATTCACCGGGTTGAAGATTGGGGCCGGCGCCAGCTCGCCTACCCGATCGCCAAAGTGTCGAAGGCGCATTACGTCCTCGTCAACATTGAGTGCGATCAACCCACGCTCGATGAACTCGAACACGCGTTCAAGTTCAATGATGCGGTGTTGCGCCACCTGATTCTCAAGATGGATAAGGCCGAGACGGGGCAGTCGCCCATGATCCGCACGATCCAGCGCGAGGAAGCCCGCAAGGCCGCACCGGATTACGCGCCACAGATGATGGGTTGATTCCGTTGGAGCGTGGTAACACGGTCCACCTGATCGCTGATTTTCTTGCTCGCGACGCCTTGCGCTGGAGCCCAGCCGGCATTCCGATTCTTGGTGCAACGGTTTATCACCGTTCAACGCAAATCGAGGCTGGCATCTCACGTGACGTCACGATGGAGCTTTCGATCCGAGCCGCCGGCCCACTGGCTGAGCGACTTGATCGGGTAGCCCTTGGAGTAAGTCTTTCGATGCAGGGGTTCCTGGCACCGCGTTCGCGCAACGGTAAAGGCCTGATTCTGCATTTGACCCAATTTGAAATCGCACTCGCTGCGCCCGTCGAACTTTAGAGAGAAATCACATGTCATTTGCCCGCCGCAATATGAAGGACCGCAACAAGCTGAAGAAGCCCGCCCAGAGCGCGCTGTTCAAGCGCAAGCGGGTTTGCCGGTTTACCGTTGAAAAAGTCGTCACGATCGATTACAAAGACATCGATGTCTTGCGTGACTACCTGACTGAAAACGCCAAGATTATGCCGGCCCGTGTAACGGGTACCCGAGCCCGTTACCAGCGTCAGCTGGGCGTGGCCATCGAGCGGGCGCGCTTTCTGGCGCTCCTTCCATATACCGATCGCCACTGATCGCGCTGATCCGTTCCGGAGTTCAATACCATGCAGATCATCCTGCTCGAAAAAGTAGTCAACCTGGGCCAGCTCGGCGAGGTTGTTAAAGTTAAAGACGGATATGCCCGGAATTTTCTGATTCCACAGGGCAAAGCGCGGCGGGCGACTCAGTCGGCCCTGGCGGAGTTCGCTGCCCGGCGTGCAGAGATCGAAAAGATCGAGGCAGATCGGCTCGCAGCTGCCGCGGCAGCTGGCGAAAAACTCGGCGGCCACCTCGTCACGATCCTCGAGAAGGCAGGGGTCGACGGGCGCCTGTTCGGCTCCGTCGGTTCGGCCGATATCGCTGCTGCGCTTGGCCGCGAAGGCTTCAAGGTCGAAAAGACCATGGTGCGTCTGGCCGATGGTCCTCTCAAGGCCCTGGGCGAGCATGCGGTGCGCGTCGCGTTGCATACCGACGTCATTGTTGATGTGAGAGTGGCCGTCAAAGCGGCCTGAATTTCACCGACCGTCGCGACCTCAGCGACGTCATGGCAACGCTTGGCGTTGGCCTGACGGCAGCCGGTGACCCCGAAGTCGCCGCGCTGCGGCTGCCGCCCCATTCTGTTGAGGCTGAACAATCAGTCCTTGGCGCGCTGCTGATTGATAACCCAGCCTGGGACTCCGTGGCCGGTGTCCTTCGGGCTGATGATTTTTATCGATACGATCATCGGCTGATTTTTCAGGCGATCGCGCGCTTGATCGACGCGACCCGACCGGCTGACGTGGTCACGGTCTTTGATGCGCTCAACAACGCCGGGCACGCTGACGAAGCCGGTGGTCTGCCCTACCTCAATTCACTCGCCACCGAGACCCCCTCGGCTGCGAACGTTCGGCGTTATGCCGAGATCGTTCGCGACCGATCGACCTTGCGACGATTGATTTCGTCTGCCGACAAAATTGCGACGGATGCACTCAATCCTCAAGGCCGCGAGACACGCCAACTGCTCGATGAAGCCGAGTCGACGATTTTTCGGATTTCCGAAGAAAGTGCTCGCGGCAAAGCGGGCTTCACCGACATTACGAGTCTTGTAGGCGAGGTGCTGACGCGGGTCAGCGAGCTTTATGACGCGGGTGGTGGCAGTGACGTCACCGGTGTACCGACGGGTTATGCCGATCTCGACCGCATGACCTCGGGCTTGCAGGGCGGCGATCTCATCATCGTCGCGGGCCGCCCATCGATGGGTAAGACGGCGTTTAGTTTGAATCTCGGTGAACACGTTGCGCTCGAGGCCGGGTTGCCGGTCGCGGTGTTTTCCATGGAGATGGGGGCAAGCCAGTTGGCGACGCGGATGCTCTGTTCGATCGGCCGCATTGACAGTAATCGATTGCGCACGGGGCGCCTCAACGATGACGACTGGTCGCGGTTAACAGGCGCGATCGGCCGGATGCAGGACATGCCGATGTTCATCGATGAAACCCCAGCCTTGTCCGTGATTGACCTGCGTGGCCGGGCCCGACGACTCGCTCGCCAACAGGGTCGCCTTGGGCTCGTGGTGATCGATTATTTGCAGCTGATGTCGGGCAGTGGGGGCAACGAAAACCGGGCCACAGAAATTTCCGAAATGACCCGCTCGCTGAAATCCCTGGCGAAAGAATTAAATTGCCCTGTGATTGCGTTGTCACAGCTCAACCGCTCGCTCGAACAGCGGCCCAACAAACGCCCGGTGATGAGTGATCTGCGCGAATCCGGTGGTATTGAGCAGGATGCCGACGTGATTCTGTTTATTTATCGGGACGAGGTCTATAACCCAGACTCGCCCGAAAAAGGCACCGCCGAGGTCATCATCGGCAAACAGCGGAACGGCCCGATTGGTACCGTGCGACTGACCTTCGCAGGTCAGTTCACCCGCTTCGAGAATTACACGCCCGGCGCAAGTTTTTAGTCTCTACAGCGCGTCCGCCGCGTAGTCAGCCAACCGTGAGCGCTCGCCACGCTGCAGGGTGATGTGCCCCGCATGGCCCCAGCCTTTGAAACGATCGACCACGTAGGTCAGGCCCGAAGAGCCCTCGGTCAGATAGGGCGTATCGATCTGCGCGATGTTGCCTAGACAGATCACTTTCGTCCCCGGACCTGCGCGGGTGACCAGCGTCTTCATCTGTTTGGGGGTTAGATTTTGCGCTTCATCGATGATCAGGTACTTACCCAAAAAGGTACGACCGCGCATGAAGCTCATCGACTTGACCTTGACCCGCGACTTGATCAGATCATTCGCAGCAGAACGTCCCCAGTCGCCGCCGCTTTCGCCCTTATTGAGCACCTCGAGGTTGTCTTCGAGCGCGCCCATCCAGGGCTGCATTTTTTCTTCTTCAGTGCCCGGCAAGTACCCAATGTCTTCGCCCACGGGGACCGTTGCGCGCGTCATGATGATCTCGCTATAGCGCTTGCTTTCGAGTACCTGAGATAGCCCGGCAGCCAGGGCCAACAGAGTCTTTCCGGTACCCGCCTGACCGAGCAGGCTGACGAAATCCACATCGGGGTTGGTCAGCAGATTCAATGCAAAGTTCTGCTCGCGGTTGCGCGCGCTGATACCCCAAACCGAATTCTTGTGGTGTCCGAAGTCGCGCAATGTCTGCAACACGGCAGTACTGCCGTTGAGTTCGCGAACCTGCGCAGCCAGCGGCAGTTGACCTTCAAACCAGACAAACTGATTGAGCAAAAACTGGCGCACTAGCGGCCCAGTAATCCGGTAGTAAGTAACGCCGCCTTGCTGCCAGCTTTCCATACCCTTGCCATGCCGATCCCAGAAGTCGGCGGGCAACTGCAGGACGCCCGAATAAAGCAGGTCGGTGTCTTCAACGACCTGGTCGTTGAAATAGTCCTCGGCACGAAGCCCCAGGGCGCGGGCCTTGATGCGCATGTTGATGTCTTTAGACACCAGAACGACATCACTGTTCGGCCAGCGCTCTTGCAGCGCGTGGACGACACCCAGGATTTGATTGTCAGCCTTGGTCGACGCCAGGCTCGAGGGCAGGGCGGTCGAGGCCAGGGCCGTCGTCTGCAGCCGCAGGCGTCCGGTGGCTTCGCGATTCCCGAGTTTGTCCAGGCGAACACCCTCTTCGATCAGGTGCGCGAGCGGCGCTGCTGCATCGGCCGAAGCACCCGTCGGCACATCCGCACGCATCGGGGATAGGCTGATGCTCAGATCGCCAACCAATCCTTCGATCGAACGGCTCGCCTGTCGGGCGTTGCGCGCGACCTCGGTCATGCCCTTTTTGTTGTTATCCAACTCTTCGAGCGTCACCATCGGCAGGAAGATGTCGTGCTCTTCAAAGCGGAATAACGAGGTTGGGTCGTGCATCAGCACGTTGGTGTCCAGAACGAAAAGGCGCGGCCGCAGGGTCTTGCCGCCGGGCTCGAGGGACGTGGCACGGACCCGGCCAGAGCGTGATTTGGGTTGCGCGTCCTGCGCCGCAGACTTCTTCGTGGCGCCCGCTTCGAGACCCGCTTCAGTGCCAGCCTTAGCGTTGATTTCAGCTGCGATTTCAGTCGCGACTTGAGCCGCGCTTGCAGACGCCGTGCCAGTGCCAGTGCCGTTGCCAGTGCCGTTGCCAGTGCCGCTCTTGCTCCCGCGACGCGGCTTAGCCGGGATTGGCGTGGCCGCTGCCGGGCTATCGTTCGAATCGACCGAAGTGTCCAGATCGGTGCGCAGCGGATCCAGTAAATCGGGTTGGAACGAGCCCTCACTTTCCGCGCGCAGATCGTTCGAGACCGGGTTTCCAGCCTTCGCGCCTTTGACCCGGATTGGGCGAGCCCGAACGTCGTCGGTCAGGTTGAACGGGGACGCAGGTTTGGATGGAGCTTTGGGCAGCGGCATTCGGATGGCAGTCGGTTGGGTAAAGAGAGGGTTTAGGCGGACTGGGTCAAGGTCTGAACAGCGGCTAATACTTCGTCGGCATGGCCGGCCACTTTGACCTTGCGCCACTCTTTCGCAAGGTGTCCAGACCGGTCAATCAGAAAAGTTGAACGTTCTATTCCGCGTACAGGTTTGCCGTACATGGTCTTCGCTTTGACAACGTCAAACAGCCCGCAAAGAGCCTCTTCCGTGTCGCTCAGTAACGCGAACGGCAACTCAAATTTGGTTTGAAAATTGGTATGAGACTTCAGGCTGTCGCGCGAGCATCCAACAATCAGGGCTCCGGCCGCCGTGAACGCCTCTTGCCGGTCGCGGAATTGCAGGCTCTCGTCCGTGCATCCCGGTGTGTTGTCTTTCGGATAAAAATAAAGGACGACGGCGACGCCACGATGATCGCCCAGACGGAATTCGCCGGCGGTCGAGGGAGCCACGAAATCGGGCACGCGCTGGCCGACTGTCGGGATCACGGGAACTTCAATTTGCTCACTCTTTGACATTATCACAAGCCTATTAATTGACGATTAAGGGATTAGGACAGTCGGTAAAAAGACGGCAATGACGCGCCGCCCCTCGCCAGCGAGCACGTTGTAGGTGCGACACGCGGCTGCCGTGTCCATGGCCTCGACACCCACCCGAATGGCGGCGAGACCGGCGACTAGCCGTGGATGG
>CAIPGD010000483.1 GCA_903864485.1 uncultured bacterium
CGTTGGACCGCTCAATGTCTATGTCGCGGGAGACGGGCCCCCTCTCCTTTTGATTCACAGCATGAATGCCTCAGCCTCGGCTTACGAGATCAAGCCGATCTTCGAGGCCATGCAAAGTGATCGGCAGGTATGGGCGCCCGACCTGCCTGGATACGGATTCTCAGATCGTGCAGATCGTCATTACGACCGAGCGGTGTTTGTTGACGCGATCGAATTGATTCTTGACGCGATCCATGAATCCACGGGTGGGCGTGCGGTCGACGTTCTGGCGCTTTCGTTGTCGGCCGAGTTCGTCGCCCGGCTGGCGCTCCGTCGCCCTGAATGTTTTCGCAGCCTGACTTTGGTGAACCCGACGGGTTTCAACGCGCGCGCGGCCCGCAACGCCACGGCGGCCGCGGCGGCAGATCACGGCGGTGGGGCCGGGGCCGGGGCCGGGGACTTGGGCGAGGCTTGGGGCGGCACGTTCGAGGTGCCTGGTCTCCATGCGTTTTTTTCTTACCGCCTTTGGACTCGCGGGCTCTTTGAGGCGCTGACTTCGCGCCCGAGTATCCGATTTTTCTTGCGCGGCGCCTTTGGATCCAAGGCAGTTGATCCTGGCTTGATGGACTACGCCTGGCAGGCTTCGCATCAACCCGGAGCCCGCTTCGCGCCACTCGCCTTTGTTTGCGGGCGATTGTTCAGTCGCGACGTGGTCGCCATGTACAAAGCGCTGAAACTGCCGGTCTGGATGCCCCACGGGGTTCGCGGCGACTTTCGAGATTTCTCCGGGGCCGACTGGGCGCGGGCGAAGCCGAACTGGACGGTGGAGTCATTTGGTACCGGAGCCTTCCCCCATTTTGAAGATCCGCCGGGATTTATATCCGCCTACCGCCGGTTCTTGAGCGGCAAGCCGCGCGAGATTGCGGGACGGTCACCAGGTCCTCGATCATAGTGTAAACCTGAGTTGACATTCTTTAATGTCAACACCAAACTGCCGGGATGAATCGTCCCGCGCTCTCAACTGTTACCGAACTGCTGAAGCCCATCACGTGGTTTCCGCCGATGTGGGCGTTCGCATGTGGCGTCGTGGCCTCAGGGGTGCCGGCTACGGACCGTTGGCTAGTGATCGGATTGGGAGTTTTGCTCGCTGGACCGCTCGTTTGTGCGACCAGTCAGGCAGTCAATGATTGGTTCGATCGGCATGTCGATGCGATCAATGAACCCAATCGTCCGATCCCCTCGGGTCGCATGCCTGGCCAGTGGGGCCTCTACATCGCGGTTGGCTGGACTTTGCTTTCGCTGGTGGTGGCCAGCGCTTTGGGGAGCTGGGGATTTGGCGCCGCAGTTGCCGGACTCCTACTGGCCTGGGCCTATAGCGCCCCCCCGATCCGACTCAAAGAGAACGGCTGGTTTGGCAACGCAGCCTGCGGGCTTTGTTACGAAGGACTGGCCTGGATCACGGGTGCAGCGGTGATGGCGGGCGGTGCGACGCCGGATGGGCGTTCGCTCAGCCTGGCCTTGCTCTACAGCCTTGGCGCCCACGGGATCATGACGCTGAATGACTTCAAAGCCATCGAGGGTGATCGGCTGATGGGCGTTGAATCCCTGCCGGTACAACTTGGCGTCGACGGCGCGGCCCACTCGGCCTGCTGGACGATGGCGTTGCCACAGCTCGGTGTGATCGCGCTACTCGTCATATGGGGGCGGCCATGGCACGCATTTTCGGTTGCGGGGCTGCTGGCCGCTCAGGCTGCAATGATGCGCTGGTTTGTTGGCGCACCCACAAAGCGGGCGTTGCCCTACAGCGGCTTTGGCGTCCCGTTGTTCGTAGCCGGGATGATGGTGAGCGCCTTTGCCCTTCGTTCAATCGTCACTGAGATGACCTAATCGTTCCAATATCGACACAGTAACTGGGAGACCATTCTGATGAATGCCACCGAATCTTGGATCACGCGCGAAAACCAAGCCCCAGCGGAAGGGGCCAGCGGGGAACAGACGGAGACTTTTGACGTCGTCATTGTGGGTGGTGGGCCTGCGGGCGCCACGGCCGCGGAAGAACTCGCCCGCAAGGGGCGCTCGGTGTTGTTACTCGACCGCGCGGGACGAGTCAAACCGTGCGGCGGCGCCATACCGCCGCGGCTCATCAAGGATTACCGAATTCCCGATAATTTGTTGGTCGCACGTGCCAACGCGGCTCGGATGGTTTCGCCGACTACCGTGAATGTTGATATGCCGATTGAAGGCGGCTTTGTTGGGATGGTCGACCGCGAACATTTTGATGAGTGGTTGCGGGTCCGGGCGGCCGATGCCGGAGCCATTCGGCGCGTCGGAGTCTTTGAAAAACTCGAGCGCGATGCCGATGGCATCAGCCGGGTTCATTATCGAATTCGCGATCGAAGGGTGCCCGGAGAAGGTCGCGTCGAAAGCGTCCGTGCACGCGCCATCATTGGCGCCGATGGTGCCAAGTCCGGCGTGGGACGCCAGGCCATCCCTGGTGC
>CAIPGD010000484.1 GCA_903864485.1 uncultured bacterium
CCCAGGTTGCGACCGAATAAAACAACATCCAGAACAGGGTCCAGCCCGACACGCTGAGTGTCAGGATTTCAGCGGGGAGGGCGCGGATTGGTTCGAAGTAACCGACGAAGGTGAAACCCGTAAGCAAAGCAACCGCGCCCCAGGCAAGGTGCTTAGAGCCTTTGCGCAGAAGCTTTTGAATGCTCCAGGGCCCTTGGTCGAGCTTCATGCGGGCGTTGCGGTCCCCTTCGAGGCGGCGTTCAATCCAGAGAAAAATCTCGGTGTAAACCGTCTGTGGACAGGCGTAACCGCACCAGAGACGACCGGCGACCGCTGTGAACAGGAAAAGGGCGAGCGCGCACATGACCAGCAGACCTGTCAGGTAAATAAAATCCTGCGGCCACAGCACCACGCCAAAGAGATAAAACTTTCGGGCACCCAGATCGAACAGGACAGCTTGGCGGCCATTCCAGGCTAACCAGGGCAGGCCATAGAACACCAGTTGGGTGATCGCCACCATCACCCAGCGTAACCGGGCGAATCGACCACTGACCGAGCGCGGGTAGATCTTCTCGGCTGCCTGATACAGCCAGATGACGTCGCTTTTGTGGGCCGTCGATTCGATCACTGGCTCTGTCCCATCCCCAGAACGTAGGCCGACAGGAGTCGGATCTGGCTCGACGAAAATTTGCTTTCGTGGGCGGGCATGACGCCATGGCGACCTTGCTCGATGGTGTGTCGGATTGCGTCGACCGATCCACCGTAAAGCCAGGTACGGTCGGAGAGATTCGGCGCGCCGATCGCTTGGTTTCCGTGTCCATCGGCGCCATGGCATCCAGCGCAAACAGCGAACTTGCCAGCGCCAAGGCTTGCGCTAGCCGGATCGGTGGCCTTGCCCGAGAGACTCAAAACGTACTGAACGACGTTGGCGACATCGTCCGCCGAACCAACCGCCGCGGCCATCGGAGGCATCATGCCGCCACGCCCTTGGGTGATCGAAGCGATGACGGCTTCGGGGGTTCCGCCGTAAAGCCAATCGGTATCAGCGAGGTTGGGGAACCCTTTACTGCCGCGACCGTCCGAGCCATGGCACTGCGCGCAATTGTTTAGAAAAAGCCGTTCAGCGATACCCATTGCTTTGGGATCGGCCTGGAGTGCCGGGATTTCGGCCTGCTCGAATCGAGCATAAAGCGGCGCCAGTTGCTGGACGGCCTCTGCGACCTCGGCTTGGTGGGCGCCAGTGGATGTCCATCCGGCGTTGCCTTCGTAACTGCCCAGGCCGGGAAATATCGCCAAATAGCCCAGGCCAAACACAATGCTGATCACAAACAAGCCGACCCACCAGCGCGGTAGCGGATTATTGAGTTCACGAAGGTCTTCATCCCAGACGTGTCCCGTGGATTCGACCGATTCGCCGCCACCGATGGATTTAATTGGGTCGCTTGCCCGATGTTTTCCCATGGTCCAAAGGAGCCAGGCGCATCCGGCGATGCCCAAGAGGGTTGGGATGGTGATGTACCAGTGCCAAAGTCCAGACGAAAAGTCACTCATGATCGATCCTTCGCACGAGCTGTAGAGGGGGGTTCATCGTCGAGAACGAGTCGACCTTGTTCTTCGAGATAGTCGCGATTGCGCCCCCGATAGGCCCAAAACACGATGCCCAGAAAGGCCAGAAAACTTCCGACAGTGACAAACGAGCGCAACAGAGTCAGATCCATGGGGGTATGACCAATCGAATCACGAATTATTTGATCGCCGTGCCAAGCATCTGCAGGTAGGCAATCAGGGCTTCAAGTTCGGTCTTGTCCGCCACCGCGGCCGGCGCTTCAGCAATATCCGCATCGGTGTAGGGGACTCCTACCTGACGCAACGCGGTCAAATGACGTCCGATCGTCGTGCTATCCACCGAGCTTTGCGCCAGCCACGGATAAGCGGGCATGTTGGACTCAGGTACGAGGTCGCGAGGGTTGAGCAGATGAATGCGATGCCACTCATCCGAATAACGCCCGCCCACCCGAGCGAGGTCGGGCCCAGTACGCTTGCTGCCCCACTGAAATGGGTGATCCCAAACCGATTCGCCAGCCACGGAATAATGGCCATAGCGCAAGGTTTCGGCCCGCAGCGGGCGAATCATCTGGCTGTGGCATCCGTAACAACCCTCGCGAAGGTAAATATCTCGCCCAGCGACTTCAAGTGCGGTGTAGGGCTTAAGCCCAGTCACCGGTTCAGTCGTCGAACGCTGAAAAAACAGTGGGACGATCTCGACCAGCCCACCAATTGCGACCGTACAAAGTACGAGGATGATCAAGAGCCAGCTGTTGGTCTCGATCCGTTCGTGGGTGAATCCGGATTCTGCGGACTGTTGTTTGGAATGATCCATGCGCATGACTCCAGGTCAGTGGGCTGGGCTGGGCGAGGGCGCCAAACCAGCAGTCGGAGACAGGATGGGTTCGGTGTGGGCAGAGCGCCCGGCCATCGCGGTCCGCACCACGTTGTAGGCCATCAGCAACATGCCCCCAAGATAGAGCGCCCCGCCCATCAGTCGGATCACGTAGTAGGGATAGGTTGCTTTGACGCTTTCAACGAAGGAGTACGTGAGCGTGCCGTCCTCGTTCATCGCCCGCCACATCAAGCCCTGCATGACCCCGGCAATCCACATGGCGGCGATATAAAGAACGATCCCGATCGTGGCGCTCCAGAAATGCCACTCAATCAGCTGGGTGCTCCACATGGTCTTGCGGCCGAACATTCGGGGAATTAGGTAGTAAAGCGAACCCATTGAGACCAGGCCAACCCAACCCAGCGCACCGGAGTGGACATGCCCGATTGTCCAGTCGGTGTAGTGCGAGAGTGAATTGACGGTTTTGATGGCCATCATCGGACCCTCGAACGTGGACATGCCATAGAACGAGAGGGAGACGATGAGGAAGCGCAGGATGGGGTCCTCGCGCAACTTATGCCAGGCACCGGAAAGCGTCATGATGCCGTTGATCATCCCGCCCCAGCTTGGCGCCAGAAGGATCAGCGAAAACACCATGCCCAGTGTTTGGGTCCAGTCGGGCAGGGCGGTGTAATGCAGGTGGTGCGGTCCGGCCCACATGTAGGTGAAAATGAGCGCCCAGAAGTGAACGATCGACAGTCGATA
>CAIPGD010000485.1 GCA_903864485.1 uncultured bacterium
CGGCACGCTCCAGAATCAGCACATCGAGCTGCGCCGTGTAGATCACGACCAGCACGGACTCCGGGATTTTGTTGCCGCTCAAGGGCGGTCCGAGGCACGGACCCGGATGTGCAATTCTCGCAACTGCTTCTCATCGACCAGACTCGGCGCCTGGGTGAGCAGACATTGCGCACGCTGCGTTTTGGGGAACGCGATTACGTCCCGAATCGATTCAGCACCGGCCATCATCGTGACGATCCGATCCAACCCGAACGCGATCCCACCATGCGGAGGGGCCCCGTATTGCAGCGCGTCGAGGAGAAATCCGAACTTGGCACGGGCTTCTTCCGCCTCCAGATTGAGTGCGCGGAAGACCTTGCTCTGGACCTCTTCGCGATGAATTCGCACCGAACCACCACCAATTTCCCAGCCGTTCAAGACCATGTCATAAGCCTTGGCGATACAGGCGCCGGGGTCGGTTTCCATCAAGTCTTCATGACCGTCCTTGGGCGCGGTGAATGGATGGTGCACGGCGACCCATCGGTGGTCCTCTTCGTCATGCTCGAACATCGGGAAATCAACCACCCAGAGCGGCTTCCAGGGCGCCCCATCGAGCAGCCCGTTCTGACGGCCGAACTCGGAATGCCCAATCTTCTGGCGCAAGGCCCCGAGCGAGTCGGCAACCACCTTCGCCCGATCAGCCCCAAAAAACACGATGTCACCGTCCTGCGCGCCGGTGCGCTCAAGCACCGCGGCAATCGCTGCATCATGCAAATTCTTCACCCTCGGTGACTGCAATCCGGCGCGGCCTTTGGCCACTTCGTTGACTTTGATCCAGGCCAATCCGGCCGCCCCATAGATCGCAACGAATTGTCCGTATTGATCGATTTCGCTGCGGGAAATTTTGGCCCCGCCCGGTACCCGCAGCGCCGCCACTCGACCACCCTTGAGGTGGGCGGCATCGGCAAAGACCTTGAACTCCACATCCCCCATTGCATCGGTGAGATCGGTGAGTTCGAGTTTGACCCGAAGATCGGGCTTGTCACTCCCAAAACGGCGGATAGCTTCCGAGTAAGCCATGACCGGAAATGGCTTGGGCAAGGTCACCGCGATTGCCTGCTCGAAGACATGTCGGATCATGTCCTCAAACAAGTCACGAATCTGCTGTTCAGTCAGAAACGAAGTCTCGCAGTCGATCTGGGTGAATTCGGGCTGTCGGTCGGCACGCAAGTCTTCATCGCGAAAACATTTCGTGATTTGGTAGTAACGGTCAAATCCGGCCACCATCAGTAACTGTTTGAAGAGTTGCGGGGACTGCGGTAGGGCAAAGAACTGCCCGGCGTGAACCCGCGAGGGAACGAGATAGTCGCGGGCCCCCTCCGGGGGTGCTCTTGGTGAGCATCGGCGTTTCGATGTCTAAAAATCCCTGCGCGTCGAGGTAGCGCCGCACTTCCATCGCGACGCGGTAGCGCAAAATCAGATTGCGCTGCATCGGTGGGCGACGCAGGTCCAGGACCCGATGGGTCAAGCGGGTGGTTTCGGAGAGGTTATCGTCATCGAGTTGAAAGGGCGGCGTCACCGACGGATTCAGGATCTCGAGTTCGTGGCAGAG
>CAIPGD010000486.1 GCA_903864485.1 uncultured bacterium
CGATGCGACGGATGCGATTGCGGCCAGCGCCAAGACGGGGCTGGGGATCGACGAGATTCTTGAGGCCGTGATCGCGCGAATTCCGCCACCCAAAGGCAACCCCGAAGCTCCGTTGCAGGCGCTCGTGATTGACTCGTGGTTCGACAACTATGTCGGTGTGGTGATGTTGGTCCGGGTCATGAACGGAACCCTTCACCCGAAAGACCGAATCCGGATGATGGCAACGGGAGCCTTGCACCTCACCGAGCAGGTTGGATTTTTTACACCCAAAAGCGTTGCCCGCGAGCAGTTGTCGGCGGGTGAAGTGGGATTCGTGATTGCGGGCATTAAGGAACTGAAGTCCGCTCGGGTTGGGGATACGATCACCACCGAGAAGCACGGAGCGACCGAAGCGTTGCCTGGTTTCAAAGAAATCAAGCCCTCAGTGTTTGCCGGTCTCTACCCGGTGGAATCTAACCAGTTCGAAGCCCTGCGCGAATCACTCGAGAAGCTTCAACTAAACGACGCCGCGCTGCAGTTCGAACCCGAAGTCTCGCAAGCCCTGGGGTTTGGATTTCGTTGTGGGTTCCTCGGTCTTTTGCACATGGACATCGTGCAAGAGCGCCTGGAGCGCGAATTCAACATGGAACTGATTACGACCGCGCCGACTGTGGTCTATGAAGTGTTGATGCGTGACGGAACGATCATTCAGGTCGAAAATCCAGCCAAACTGCCCGATCCTGCCAAGATTGAAGAGATTCGCGAGCCGATCGTCGAGGTGAAAGTCTTTACTCCTCAGGAGTATGTCGGCGCGGTGATCACGCTGTGTACGGGCAAGCGCGGTGTACAAAAGAACCTCGCGTATCACGGCCGACAAGTGCACCTGACGTATGACCTGCCCATGAACGAAATCGTTCTCGATTTTTTTGATCGGCTGAAGAGCGTTTCTCGTGGCTATGCGTCGATGGACTACGAATTCCTCGAATATCGCTCAGCCGATGTTGTGAAGATGGATCTCCTGGTCAACGGTGACAAAGTGGATGCCTTGAGCGTAATCGTTCACCGGAGCAATTCGGCCTACCGTGGGCGCGAAGTGGCCGCACGCCTGCGTGAGTTGATTCCCCGCCAAATGTACGATGTCGCGGTTCAGGCCGCAATTGGGGCAAATATTATTGCGCGCGAGAACATCAAGGCTATGCGCAAGAATGTGCTGGCCAAGTGTTACGGCGGAGATATCTCGCGAAAGAAAAAACTCCTGGAAAAACAAAAGGCTGGCAAGCGGCGCATGAAGCAGGTCGGAAATGTAGAAATCCCGCAGGAGGCCTTTCTTGCCGTCCTCCAGGTTGCGGACCGCTGATCGCTCGAACTTTCTAATCGTATGAATTTTGCTCTGATACTTTTTTGCCTGTTGCTGTTTACCTTCAGCTTTTGGATTTTGGAAAAATTCCTGTGGGCGCCGGCGAGGCTTCGGCTCGGAGTTACTACCCAACCTTGGTGGCTTGAATACACCGCTGGATTATTTCCCGTCATTGCGGTGGTGTTTTTCGTTCGATCGTTTGTCGTCGAACCCTTCAAGATTCCCTCTGGCTCGATGATCCCGACCCTTCTGGTCGGAGACTTGATACTCGTCAATAAGTTCACCTACGGGCTAAGACTGCCCGTCATCCACACAAAAATTATCGATGTGGGTTCGCCCAAGCGGGGCGATGTCATGGTGTTTAGGTTCCCCGCCGACCCCTCCGTTGATTACATCAAGCGGGTCGTGGGCCTGCCGGGTGACAAGGTCACTTACGAGCACAAGCGCCTAAAAATCAACGATGTCGAAGTCGCAATTTCTCAGGCCGGTGAGTTTTACGATTCAGAGCGCTTGAGTTACACCCGTCAGTCGGCGGAGAAATTGGGGGACGTCGATCACCGGATGCTGACTGATTTCGATAAGCCCTCGTTTATCTCGCCGATCGGGGATTTTCCGTTTCGCGATCAGTGTGAGTACACCTCGGCGGGGGTTCGCTGTACCGTACCAGCTGGACATTTTTTCATGATGGGCGACAACCGCGACAACTCACTTGACAGTCGATTCTGGGGGTTCGTTCCTGAAAAGAACATTGTTGGCCGCGCGTTCTTCGTTTGGATGAATTTCAGCGACTGGGGCCGCATCGGAGCGTTTAAGTGACGCGCCCGCGATGATCGACCCCCAGATCCTTGCGCGGCGATTGGGCCATGCGTTCACGGATCCGCAGTTGATGCGTCAGGCTTTGACGCACCGAAGCCACGGCGGCGCTGATAACGAGCGGCTCGAGTTCCTGGGGGATGGGATTCTGAATTGCATCGTGGCCGTTCTCCTCTATGAATCATTTCCGCGGATCGACGAGGGCGGGTTATCCCGCTTGCGCGCTCGCCTGGTTCGGCAGGAATCTCTGGCTTTGATCGCACAAAATCTGGGTCTTTCGGATCACCTGCTGCTTGGCGAGGGCGAGCTGAAGAGCGGCGGATTTCGGCGCCCATCGATCCTGGCGGATACCCTTGAGGCCCTAGTTGGGGCAGTCTTTCTCGACGCGGGGTTTGAGGCGGCGCGGCAGGTTGTTGGATCTTTGATGGCGGACGCGATTGCGGGCCTTGATCCGAAGGCAGAGGATCGCGACCCTAAGACCCGATTGCAGGAGGTGTTGCAGTCGCGGCGTATTTCGTTGCCAGTCTATCGAGTGCTGGCGACCCGTGGGGCTGCTCATGAACAACAATTCGAAGTCGCCTGCGAGATTTCTACGTTCCAGATTTCGGCAGTTGCGCTGGGTTCCAGCCGGCGTGCGGCCGAACAGCTTGCCGCCGAACAGGCATTGCAACAACTGAAGCGGTCGACCTAAATTGAGCGAAAAATCGATGAGCCAGCTCTTTCGAAGCGGCACAGTCGCCATTGTCGGGCGACCTAATGTAGGGAAATCGACGCTCCTCAATCGATTGATTGGCTCGAAGGTCAGCATTACCTCTGCCAAGGCTCAAACGACCCGACATCGAATCGTCGGCGTGTTGACCCAAGAGCATGCACAACTCGCTTTTCTGGATACACCCGGGTTTCAGACACGCCATGTCGGTGCGCTGAATCAGGTCCTGAATCGGACCGTTCGCCAGGTTTTGAGCGATGCCGATGCGGTCATGCTGGTGGTTGATGCGCCGGCCGGATGGACACTGGCCGATGAGCGCGTGCTCAAGCTGATTCCTGATGACCGCCAGGTGATACTTGTCTTGAACAAGACGGATGCGGCGGGCGAGCGCTTGGCCCTTTTGCCACTGGTCGATCGCGTGCGGCAGCTACGCGAGTTTGCCGCTGTTGTCCCCATCAGTGCGCAACGCGGAACCCAACTCGAGGCCTTGATCGAGGAGTGCGTGCGCTTGCTTCCGCCAGGGCCGCCTTTGTACGAACCCGATGCGATCACTGATCGAAGCGAACGTTTTCTTGCCTCTGAGGCGCTCCGCGAAAAGGTGTTTCGTCTAGTGGGCGATGAGCTCCCATACACCACCACGGTCGTGATCGATCAGTTCGAGGAGTTGCCGCACTTGCGGCGAATCCGGGCGACGATCCTCGTCGAAAGAGACGCTCACCGTCCCATCCTGCTAGGTGGTGGCGGTGAACGGATGAAACGGATCGGCAGCGAGGCCCGTGCAGATCTTGAGCGATTGTTCGGTTCCAAGGTTCACCTTGAAGTCTGGGTCAAAGTGAAGGGGGGTTGGGCGGATACCGAACAATCGTTGCGGGCCTATGGATACGAGTAGTGCATCGAATAGTGCATCTAGTAGTGCATCGAGTCGGGCTGTGGCTGGGGCCGAGGCGTTGGGTTCGACCCGCCCGGTGCGAAATGAGCCGGCTTTCGTGTTGCACAGCACCCCTTGGCGCGAAACCAGTCTGGTCGTTGAGTTATTCAGCCGGAGCTATGGCCGTGTTCCCGTGATTGCACGAGGCGCAAAACGACCCCGCTCAGCCATGCGTGCCGTGTTGCTTGCTTTCCAGCCGCTCACTGTGGGTTGGAGTGGTCGTGGTGAATTGCGAACGCTGATGGCAGTCGATTGGGTCGGTGGGTTACCAATGCCGCAGGGCTCAGCGCTGCTTTCGTCTTTTTATTTGAATGAGCTCTTGGTGCGTCTGCTGCCGCGTGAAGATCCGCACCCTGAACTCTTCGATGCCTATCTGGAGGCGGTTGGCGCTCTGGGCCACGAGATGGCCATCGAGCCAACTCTGAGGCGTTTTGAACGATCTTTGCTTGAGAAAATTGGCTATGGCGCGGATCTCGCGCGAGACGCCAACGGCATGGCGATTGACCCGTCCGTGATGTATGGGTTTGATCCGGTCCGGGGCTGGGTTACCCAGTCTGGATCTGCTGATCCAGAAGATCGCCGCGCAGGTATGCAGGGATTCGCCGGAGCGACGCTGTGCGCCCTCGCGAGTGGCGCCTTCGATGACCCGCAACTGCTCGCCCAGATGAAGTCCCTGACCCGCATGATGCTCAATGCTCGGCTCGAGGGTCGACAACTCGCGACCCGACAAATTCTGCTTGATTTGCAGCGACTATGATTCATTCCTCTCTGTTGAACACGGACTGCCATGATTGAACTGGGTGTCAATATCGATCACGTAGCGACGGTACGGCAGGCTCGAAGGACTTATGAGCCAGATCCGGTATGGGCTGCGGTCGAGGCGCATCTTGGGGGCGCCGACGGCATTACTGTCCATTTGCGCGAGGATCGCCGTCATATTCAGGATGAGGATGTGCGGCGTTTGCGCGACCTGACACACATCAAGCTCAATCTCGAGATGGCGGCCACCGAAGAGATGGTTGAGATCGCCCGTTCCCTAAAACCCGAGATGGCGATGCTTGTTCCAGAGGGGCGCCATGAGGTCACGACGGAGGGCGGTCTGGATATTGCCGGAGAGTTGGCAGCTGGTGGTGAACGGATTCGTCGGGCAATCGGCGAACTCGCACAGGCCGGCATCATGACCAGTGTGTTCATCGACGCCGACCCTCGCCAGGTCGAGGCTGCAGCACGCGTCGGAGCCCAGGTCTGTGAGGTTCATACCGGCCCGTACGCGCACACCTTTCACGCGCAGGGCCGCGATCCTGAGCGACCGCTGGTGGCGGCTGAACTCGAAAAGGTCCGAATTGCGGGCCAATCCATTCGCGATGCTGGCATGCGATTCAATGCGGGCCACGCGCTCAATTATTTCAATGTGCAGCCGGTAGCGCGCCTGGCGGGTGTTCGCGAGTTGCATATTGGCCATGCGATTGTTTCGCGTGCGGTTTTTGTTGGCCTCAGAGAGGCCGTTCGGGAGATGAAGCGTCTGATGCGCGAAGCGCAGGGTTTCGGTGGGCAATGATTCGGGGGATCGGTACCGACATCGTCCGGATTGCGCGGATTGATGCACTTGTCAATCGCTGGGGCGATCGGTTTGTGCGCCGCATTCTTGGCCCCGACGAGTTGCGAGAATTTTTTCGGCGGCGTGAGCGTGGCGGACCGCAGCATGGCCATCGACGTTCGGTCGACTATCTGGCAAAGCGATTCGCTGGCAAAGAGGCCTTTTCGAAGGCATTGGGAACGGGACTTCGGGGTCCGATGACCTTGTTGTCATTGCAGATTCTCAACGACGCTGCTGGAAAACCGGTTGCCGTTCCTCGCAAAGCGCTTGCCTCATGGGTGCGGCAAAACCGATACCGCGCGCACGTTTCACTTTCCGATGAGTTCGATGCCGCCATTGCTTTTGTGGTGATTGAGGAGGACCCCGAGATGACACCGTTAACCCTGAGCGCGCCGTATGGGCCGGTGATGGCCGACATCGCTGGCCTGACCTTGACCGAGGACGAGCGATCACTCCTGCGCGATCCGAAGGTGGGCGGTGTCATCTTGTTCGCTCGAAATTTTGACGGTCGAGCTCAATTGGCTGCGCTGACAGCCGAGTTGCATGCATTACGCGAACCGCCGTTACCTCCTTTGCTGATTGCGGTGGATCATGAAGGCGGGCGTGTTCAACGGTTCCGCGACGGGTACTTTCATGTCCCGCCAATGCGCCAGTTTGGGGCGATTTGGGACCAAAGCCCTGCGTGCGCATTGGCAGCAGCGACGGATGCGGGCTTCGTGCTTGGTGGTGAGTTGCGTCGTGATGGCGTTGATTTCAGCTTCACCCCGGTCCTTGATCTGGATTGGGGTGAAAGCGGCGTGATTGGCGATCGGGCCTTTCATGCCGACCCTGCGGTGGTGACGGCGCTCGCGCGTGCGCTGTCTCATGGCCTACTTTTGGCGGGGATGCGAAATTGCGGAAAGCATTTTCCGGGGCATGGCTGGACACGCGCGGACTCGCATCACGAGCTCCCGGTCGACGACAGACCGCTTGACGCGATCCTTGCGCAGGATGGCGAGGCGTTTAAAGTGTTTGGGACGCCCGCGTTGACCTCGGTCATGACCGCACATGTCGTTTACCCAAGCGTCGACGCTCGTCCGGCGACATTTTCGCCAGTCTGGTTGCAAACGGTTCTGCGTGAACGATTTAAGTTTGATGGGGTCATTTTCAGCGACGACCTGAGTATGGCGGGTGCAGTGAGTGTGGGATCGATTGAGGAGCGGGCAATTTCAGCGGTTGCGGCCGGGTGCGACATGATTTTGGTTTGTAATGCACCCGAACAGGCACAGCGCGTCGTCGCCTGCGATTCGATCCAGAACGATCCTGAGTCTTCGCGGCGGATTGCAGGCCTCGCGCCTTTGGGTCCACCACCCAGTGACGCTTTACTCAAGATGGTTCGTGAGCGTTTGCAGCAGTTGCTTGTGGGGCAGGGTGACTGAACCCGGGGCAAAGATGGTGGCGTCCATTGCGACGGTTTCCGATGCGGTGGCTTCCGATGCGGTAGCTTCCGATGCGGTAGCTTCCGATGGTGGGGCGACCGCCAGGGCAGCGGCCCAGACTGATCTGCGCGCCTACTTGACGTCATTGCCCCATTTGCCCGGTGTCTACCGGATGCATGCGGCCGACGGTTCCTTGCTCTATGTTGGCAAGGCACGCGACCTCAAGAAACGCGTGTCGAGCTATTTTCAAAAGACCCATTCGAGCCCCCGAATCGGGCTGATGGTCTCGCAGATTGCATGGCTCGAGACAACGATCACGCGCAGTGAAGCCGAAGCCTTGTTGCTCGAGAACAATCTGATCAAGACCAACAAGCCGCGTTACAACATTCTGTTTCGCGATGACAAGTCGTACCCCTACGTCAAACTCAGTGGCCATCAATGGCCCCGTCTGGCTTACTACCGCGGGGGGGTTGATCGTGATGGACAGTATTTCGGCCCCTACCCAAACGCTTGGTCGGTTAAAGAAAGTATCCAGGTCCTACAGAAGGTGTTTCGGTTGCGCAGCTGCGAGGACACGGTTTTTGCCAATCGCAGCCGTCCGTGCCTCTTGGCGCAGATCGATCGCTGCAGCGCCCCTTGCGTCGCGGCGATTGAGCCCGAGGCTTATCGGGCCGATGTCATTCAGGCCACTCGGTTTCTGCGTGGCGAACACGGTGCCTTGATGGCCGAATTTGAAGCCGCCATGTTGGAGGCTGCAGAGGATCTGCGATTTGAGGAAGCCGCAATTTATCGCAACCGAATGACGTCGCTCGGGCGGATTTTGCAGCAACAGTCAGTCGACACGGGTGGCGAGGTCGATGCCGATGTGATCGCCGTTACGATCCAGGGCGGACGGGTCTGCGTGAATTTGGCCATGATTCGCGGAGGACGTCATCTCGGCGATCGACCCCATTTCCCCTCGCAGGCCCAAGGGGTGGAGCAAGCCTGGGATCTGGCCGAAATCGTGACTGCCTTTGTATCCCAACATTACCTCGTGGCCCCCGCGCCAGGGGTGATCGTGTGCGCGACAGCGATTCCTGACGAGGCACTGGCGGCGCTTGAACAACAAACGGAGCATCCCATCACCTGGGTGCGGCAACCGCATGAGAATCGCCGCCGATGGCTGGAATCGTGTCAGCAGAACGCGGACATTGCTCTCGCCCGTCTACTCTCGGAGGACGGATCCGCTCGGGCGCGAACCCGCCGTTTATTAGAGGCCCTGGGCCTGGATCCTGATCTCGAAGACGACGCGTTTGATCGCTTTCGGATCGAGTGTTTTGATATCAGCCACACCATGGGCGAAGCGACCCAGGCCTC
>CAIPGD010000487.1 GCA_903864485.1 uncultured bacterium
CCGTGTCAGCAAAAATGCGTCCCTTAGAAAGCGCAAGGGTGAGCACCGGACGCTGAAGATCAGGCAAGTCGTTCAATCTGAGCCCCCAGCGCCGTCAGTTTTTGTTCCATGCGCTCGTACCCGCGATCGAGGTGGTAAACGCGATCAATCGTCGTTTCACCTTGTGCCACGAGCGCTGCAATCACAAGCCCTGCAGAGGCACGCAAATCAGTCGCCATGACGTTCGCACCAGACAGCGAGGCAACACCGCGCACGACCGCGGTCGAACCATCAATCGCGATATCGGCACCGAGGCGCTTGAGCTCCTGCACGTGCATGAACCGGTTTTCGAAAATGGTTTCGACGATCAATCCAGCGCCGTCGGCGATGGTATTCAGGGCCATGAACTGCGCTTGCATATCGGTGGCAAACCCGGGGTAAGGGGCTGTACGCAAGTCAACCGCTCGCGGTCGACGGTTCATAACGATGCGAATACTGTTGGCGTCGCATTCCAGTTCGCAGCCCGCCTCGCGCAATTTTTCAAGCGTTGCATCGAGCGTTTGCGCTGCGGTTCCGGTGAGGCGGACATCTCCCCCCGTCGCTGCCACAGCGCAGAGAAAAGTCCCTGTTTCAATCCGATCAGGCATCACGCGATGGGTCGCACCCTGCAGACGTTCAACGCCCTGGATCACCAGACGATCGGTTCCTGCACCCTCGATCTGGGCCCCCATGGCCCGCAAACACAGCGCAAGATCGACGACCTCGGGCTCGCGGGCCGCGTTTTCAAGAATGGTTTCGCCTTCGGCCAGGCAGGCCGCCATCATCAGGTTTTCGGTTCCGGTCACAGTGACCATGTCGGTCACGATCTTCGCTCCGCGCAATCGTGGGGTACCGCCCATGGCGCTGCCCAAACGACGCGGCACACTCGCCACAATGTCGCCATGTTCGATGACGATTTCGGCCCCCATCGCCTGGAGTCCTTTGATGTGCTGATCGACCGGACGCTGGCCAATTGCACAGCCTCCCGGCAACGCGACACGCGCCCGGCCAAACCGGGCGAGCAGCGGGCCTAGAACCAGAATCGACGCGCGCATGGTACGAACCAGTTCGTAGGGCGCAGTCGGCTCGATGTGATCGGGCGTCATTAAAACAAGGCGCTGGGAGAGTTCGTTATCTTCGGTCAGAACCTGCGCCCCCATGCGCTCGAGCAGTCGGCGCGTCGTGACCACATCGCGCAAACGGGGCACGTGATCAACCGTTAGGGACTCCGCCGTCAAAAGACTGGCACACAGGATCGGTAATGCCGCGTTCTTTGCGCCCGAGACTGAAATTTCACCTGCGAGCGGTCGACCGCCCTTGATTCGAAGACGATCCACGCTCAGTGTGATCCGGTCCGACGCGCCTGTACGGTTCCATCCTGCGGCGCCGCTGTTCCCCGCTCAGCATCCCACTCTGCGGGCGTCAATGTGCGCATCGATAAAGCATGAACGGTCTCATGCATGCGCTCGCCGAGTGCTGCATACACGCGCTGGTGGCGCTTGATTGAACGCAGGCCCTCGAAGTGCGCAGAAACGATCACGGCCTGAAAATGGCGCCCGTCGCCCTCCACCTGAAGATGGCTGCAATCGAGCCCTGCAGAAATCCATTCCGCCACAAGATCTGGAGTGGGATTCATTGGCCAATAACCCTAAAATTCATCCTAAATTCATTCTCAATAACGCAAACGATAGCCGCTGGCCAGAAGGCGCAGGGCGATCGCTACGGACACGACCAGGGTCACGACACAGACCCCCAGGCTGAGTTCGAGCGGGACATCTGAGACGCCGAAAAATCCATGGCGAAAACCGTCGACCATGTAAAAAAAGGGATTCAGGTGGGAAACCATGCGCCAAAACGGCGGGAGCGTCTGGACCGAATAAAAGACGCCCGACAAGAAGGTCGCGGGCATCACGATGAAATTTTGAAATGCTGCGATCTGATCGAATTTTTCGGCCCAAAGCCCAGCAA
>CAIPGD010000488.1 GCA_903864485.1 uncultured bacterium
AATCTCAACCTGCGTGATCCGGTCATGTACCGGATTCGTCATGCGAGTCATCACCGCACGGGTGACCGGTGGTGCATCTACCCGATGTACGACTACGCGCATCCGATCTCCGACGCTCTCGAAAACATCACCCACTCGATCTGCACGCTCGAATTTGAAGACCATCGTCCGCTTTATGACTGGCTTCTGGCACGACTAGCTGACCTCGGCTGTCTGGATCAGCCAGTACCAGAGCAGACCGAATTCGCGCGGCTCCATCTCACCGGCACACTAACCAGCAAACGCAAGCTCCAGGCGTTGGTGAGTTCTGAGGTGGTGGATGGCTGGGATGATCCCCGGATGCCAACCCTCGTAGGACTGCGCCGCCGTGGTTACACCCCAGCCGCGATTCGACTTTTCTGCGAGCGCATCGGGGTGGCCCGGTCCGATAGCTGGATCGAACCTTTCGTCCTTGAGCAGTCGCTCCGTGATGATCTTGACGGTCATGCGCCACGCGCCACCGCGGTTTTAGATCCTTTGCTTTTGGAGCTTGAGGATTGGCCAGAAGGCCAGACCGACACCTGCATAGCCCCCGTTCACCCGCATCACCCCGAGCTCGGTCAACGTCAACTTGAATTCGGTCGCAAGCTCTGGATCGAACGCGAAGACTTTGCGGTCACACCCCCCAAGGGGTTCTTCCGCCTGACTCCCGGTGCCCGGGTCCGGTTGCGCTATGGTCATGTCATTGAATGCACCGGCTGGGATGCCGGCGCGGACGGTCTGCCAGTCGCGGTGCGTGCGCGCGTCCTGCCGGATTCCAAATCCGGTACTCCGGGGGCGGATAATTACAAAGTGAAGGGCAATATTCACTGGCTGCCCGAGGATGCACCAGAGGCTGAAATCCGCCGCTATGGGCCGCTGTTTAATGACGCAAACCCGGGGGCAAGGGACGACTGGCTGGACTGTCTCAATCCGGATTCGCGATCGTCAATCCGGAGCCGGGTGGAAACGGGCGCCGCCCTCTGCGATCCCGAGCAACGATTCCAGTTTGAACGTCACGGCTATTTTGTCGCTGACCGTGTGGACCATCGCCCTGAGATGCTGGTCTTTAATCAGATTGTTTCGCTGAAAGACTCCAAAGCGCTGAACCGCTAGACAGCTAGACCGCTAGACCCCCAGAGCCGCGTCACTCACGTAGGGGTTAGAGCGGCGCTCGGCACCAAAGGTCGACATCGGTCCATGGCCGGGAACGAAATCGATATCGTCTCCCAAAGGAAAAAGCCCCTCTCGAATTGAACGAATCAATGCGGCATGATTGCCCCGCGGGAAATCGGTGCGTCCGATCGATCCTTCAAACAGAACGTCCCCAACAATCGCCAATCGGCTCGTCGCATGAAAAAACACGACATGCCCCGGCGTATGCCCTGGGCAATGAATCACCTGAAAGTCGAGATCACCGACCTGTACCCGATCCCCATCGACCAGCCAACGGTCAGGCGTAAAGGCGTCGAGGGTGGGGAATCCAAACATTCGACCTTGAGCCGGCAATTGATCGATCCAGAATGCGTCGTCCCGATGCGGTCCCTCAATCGGGACGCCATGACGGCGCGCGTATTCAGCCGCCTGCCCGCAGTGGTCAATATGTCCATGCGTCAGCATGACCTTGACCAATCGGCCACCCGTTTGCGCCAGCGCCTCGTCAATCGCGTCCAGATCGCCACCCGGGTCGACCGCGGCAGCCTGACCGGTGCGACCACACACGACGACAGAACAGTTTTGGGTGAACGGCGTTACGGGAACGACCGCGAGGCGAAGTTCGGGACCCGAGGTTGCAGCGTCAACAGTCATTGATTTCGTCATTTTTCTGGGATTTAGTGATGTTTCGGGAAGCGGAATATTTGATCGAGGACCAGGCCCTGCGCCGAGGCCATTTTCATCCGGATGGGCTGCATTGCATCGTCGGTCGCCAACCAGACATCTAATCGTCCATCGTCAGGCGCCGTCGCCGAAGTGAGAGTCAGGTGAAGAGTCCGCAACGGTACGCTGTGACTCGGATGCAAGTTCTCCTCCCCCAGCGAAACAATCCGCATCGAATGAATCCGGCGGCCCCTGGCGATTGGCCAAAGGAACTCGTGTCCGAGCGCCAACTGCGCGGGGGTCATCCGGGCAATCAGCGCGAGCTGCCAGATCGCGCTCAACTGGTCTTGCACCCCCGCTTGCAAGGGTTGCGTGGAGCCATCGTCGGCCTCCGCCAGACCTGTTGTTCGATCAAAACTTACCACCCGTGCAGGTCGCTCACCGCGGCGTTCCGAATAGCGCTCTGGCAGAAATCCCTCGGGGCCAACCCGCCCCCGACTATCCTGAGTCAGCATCCCGCCATACAGCATCGCCATCACACCGGTCGCCCGACCTTCCGTGCGCAAACGATAGTGCCCCCCCTCGGACTCAAAGAGATAGTCCATCGCGGCCACCCGCTGCCCGAGGGAGAAATCTCCAAGATAGACGTCAAAGGCCCGTCGACTCGGTTCGGGCAGCGCCGCCTGCACCCGGTGAGGTGGCTCTGGGTGGGCTATTGAGTCTGGAGAGTGGGGCGAGTCGGCACGAGGGTGCAGCTCGGACGGCCCGGCTGGATCTATCAAAGCCTTGGCGGCGGCCGGGGGCACGGGGTGGGTCGACTCGGAGTGCCCCCCCGAGGGCCCCGCCGAGGGCGCTGCCACGGCGGCAGTCGCGATCACCGACTCTTTTAAGGGCTCGACGGGGGGCTCCTTGAGGGGCTCCTTGATGGGCTCGATGGGGGGCCCCTGGATGGATTCCATCGCTGGCCCGGCCACGGTTTCCCACGCAGGCTCGGCCGGAGCCCCTGACGCCGCCAATTCGAGAGCGGCCAGAGGCGGGCTGACTGACCGGGGCATCGAGCCTGAATTCATTTCCGGTGCCGCGCTGCCCCGGGGCTCAGATTGCTCAGGTCGTTCAGGTCGTTCAGAGGGCGCAACGATTGAAATCCAATGCAGGTCAAGCCCAGCGAGGGGTTTTGACGCATCCGCACTGGACGAAAACCAGATCAGTCCGCCAAGAGCGAGGCCATGCACCAGGACCGCCGCGAACAGGGCCGCAGGCAGCGTCCATCTGCGCCGCCTAGAGAAAACCTCAGGCATCACTTGCTCCACGTCGGTTTTCATCATCTTAATCGGCAACCCAACTATGCGTTAAGCTCGGCAATCAGCCGAATTCGGATTTTTTCTCTCCTTGCACGGCCTACGATCATGATTCGGTTAAGTCTCTGGCTATTGACGACCCTGACGATCATTGCAGGGCTTGGTGGGGTTCAGATCGCCGACGCGCAAACGGTCAGCACAGCTTCGGCCTTTCCGTCTAAACCCATTCGGTTGCTGATCCCAACGCCGCCGGGTAGTTCAGTTGATATCGGCGCTCGTGTTCTCGCCGAAGTCTTACGCGAGCGCCTGGGCCAACCGGTTCTGGTTGAGAATCGACCTGGGGCCGGCGGGACCATCGCTGCGGCCGAGGTTGCTCGTGCACCTGCCGACGGTCATCTCTTGTTCGTTGGTTTTAACGGCCCGCTGGCAACTGCGCCGTTATTGTTCTCGAAACTAACCTACGATCCGTTCAAGTCGTTTGAACCCATCATTGCCACAGTGGCACAGCCTCATGTTCTGGCGGTCAAAACCGATGCGCCCGGAACGGTGCGTGAATGGATTGCCCAGGTCCGCGCGCGTCCTGGGCGCTTGAACTACGCCTCGGTTGGTAATGCCAGTGCCTCTCACTTGTCGATGGAATTGCTGAAGGCAGAAGCCGGGCTTTTCATCGTTCATATTCCTTATGGTGGTGGTCCCGCGGCCACTCAGGCCCTGATCAGCGGGGATGTCGACGCACTTTTCACGGCGCTCTCGAATGTTCAAACCCAGGCTAAAGCGGGTCGCCTGAAAATTCTGGCCAGCGTGGACGAAACCCGCAGCAGTGCGCTACCGGACCTGGCGACGCTGGCCGAGAGTGGCTTGCCGCGCGTCGTCGCGCCGCTCTGGAATGGCATCGTCGCGCCCGCCGGCACACCACGAGATGTAATTCAAAAACTCAATACTGAAGTCAACTGGGCACTCGCTCAACCAGAGGTTCGCGCCCGTCTGCACAGCGCGGGCATGGAGATCCTGGGCGGGCCACCCGATCGCTTGGCCAGAATGATGCGCGATGAAATAACGAAATGGGGTCCTATCGTGCAACGGACTGGCGTCCGACTGGATTAACAGGGCAAACACGATGAACACTTCGATTGCCGACCTGCGCCGGGACTATCGCATGGCTGCGCTCGACGAATCGACTGCAGGTCACGACCCGATTGCGCTCTTTCAAGGCTGG
>CAIPGD010000489.1 GCA_903864485.1 uncultured bacterium
CAATGTTGCCGGGGTGCGAAGGTTCCACCAAAACAACCCTGATTCGGGTCAGGCATTCCTCTACAATCACGTCATGCATCCTATGATCAATGTGGGCATTCGGGCGGCGCGTCGTGCCGGTCGAATCATCACCCGTGCGGCGTTTGATATCGACACCGTTCGCGTTGCCCGTAAACAAGCCAACGACTTTGTAACCGAGGTCGATCGGGCCGCCGAGGACGCGATTATTGAATCGCTTCTCGGGACCTTTCCCAGCCACACCGTACTCGGCGAAGAGTCTGGCCATGTTGACGCGCAGGGCCGAGCCGTTGAAGGCGATCCGAGGCTGGGCGAGCACGTCTGGATTGTTGATCCGCTCGATGGCACCACGAATTTCATTCACAGTCTGCCCCAATATGCGATATCGATCGCGTTGATGGAGCGCGGTGTCATTACCCAGGGCGTCATCTACGACCCCAACCGAGACGAATTATTCACGGCCAGCCGTGGTCGTGGTGCCTTTCTGAATGATCGCCGGATCCGCGTATCGAAGCGATTGCGCCTGCAGGAATCGCTGTTGGGCACTGGTTTCCCCTTTCGACGCGTAGACGATCTCGAAGGCTACCTCGAGCTATTTGCCCGAGTCAGCCGACTGGCCGCCGGGGTACGTCGGCCCGGAGCCGCTGCGCTCGATCTGGCCTACGTCGCATGCGGACGCTATGACGGATTTTTCGAACTTGGGCTTGCCCCTTGGGACTGCGCCGCCGGGGCATTGATGGTGACCGAAGCCGGCGGGTTAGTCGGCGACTTCAAGGGTGAAACCGAATGGCTGTTCGGTGAACAAGTCCTCGCGGGGACGCCCAAAGTATTTGCAGCCCTGGTTGCGATGGTCGCGGACTGTCCCAAAGTGGCCTGCCTTGCCCCGTCTCAGTGGAGCGAGGCCGTTACCCGCAAAACAGAACCGCCTGAGAACGCAAGCTCAGTTGTTTCGTAAGAGCACCGCCGCCTTGAGGGCAATGCGGGCCGCCGCCTTCGCCGCTGGCATTTTCCCGCTCTCGCCATTCAGGCGTTGCTGATCGGCGACCAGCCTTACCCCCTTCGATTGATCATTAAAGGCCTTCGCAGCGCCAGGCAGTAGGGATGCGGAAGCACCGAACATGTCACCAGCAATGGCCGCAAGTGCCGCGTAGTGATCTAACGTGAAACGATAGGCGAGTTCTGGGTGGCGCCCGTGACCCGCGACCATAGCGGGCAATCGCGCCGCGATATTGTTCGGCAGGCCTCCCGCGATGGAAATCTTCAGTAATTGCTCGGCGAGCGCCGGGTCAGCAACCGCTGCGGCCGACGCAGCAAAAAGCCATCGATCTTCCTCGCGTTGCGCAGCCTTCAGGCGATCGACCAACTGCGAAAACTGCGCGCCGTCGGCACCCCACCCTGCGGCCAGAATAACCGCGCCACGGAGATTGCCCGGGATTGGACTTCGCCCCGTCTGCTCCTGCTCAAACAGGCGCCGGGCATAGTCCATCGTCGTCTGGTCGCCATAACGGGCGAGATCCTGGATCAGGCCACTTCGAAACAACTGAACTTCACTCGGCTCGTTGTCGCCGCCAGTCCAACCCAATGCGGCGAGTTCTGGCCGCAGAAAATCGAGAGCCAACGAACGCAGCCGGCCTTGCTGAACGCTCCCGATGAGGGCCTCGTCGAGAAAATGCAGGCCTTCACGGGCAACCGCCATCAACGCTGGACGATCGGAGCCCTGAACCTGTCGAATCGCCGGCAATAGATCCAGAAAAGCCGCCATGGGCAAACGCCCCGCCACGGCGAGCGCGAACGTGTCGCTGACGATCGAGATTCGGGCAGCGGCTGGGAGTTCCGTAAAAACGCGCGCCAATGCAGCCTGTTCGGGCGCTGCATAGGCCACACGATAAAAGCCCTGCCCCATTGGATTAAGGATCGTCGGACGCGAGGGGCAGCCCGGCAGTGTGATCGTTTGCTGGGCGGTTTCGAGCAGTACGGTGCGAGTCTGACCGTCATGCAACAAAACCAGCGGAATCTTCCATAGCGTCGTATCCGGCGCCGCTGCCCGGTCCTGAGAAAAGCGCTGTTGAGTCAGATCGAGTTTTGTCAGCGTCCCCTGCTCACAACGCGCGGTAACGCTAACGAGGGGAAATCCCTTCTGATCAGTCCAACTACTGGCCACTACGTTGACATCGCGCCCAGCGGCCTGACCCATATGAAACCAAAGATCTCCGGCGGTGGCATTCGAGAACCTGCGCTCCTTCATGTAGGCCGCCAATCCCCGCTGGAACGCTTCGGGTCCGATCCAGCCTTCAAGCATGCTCAGGACAGCCCCCCCTTTAACGTAGGTGATGCCATCAAACACATCGAATACGTGATCTTCGCCAACCGGACCCGAGCGAATGGCTCGAGTGGCCGAGCCTGCGTCATCGAGCATGGTGCGATCAATCGGCGAGCGCCGGCGGAGCCCGACTTGCCACTCTGGATTGAAACGGTCGGTCGCCTTTTCAGCCAGCCAGGTCGCGAAGGCTTCGTTGAGCCAGATCTCCTCCCAGGAGGCTGCAGTCACGAGGTTGCCAAACCACTGGTGGGCGATCTCATGAGCGACAACGCTGAAGATATCGCGCTGCGTCTCCGGGCCGCTTTTGAGCGGGTCGAACAGGAGGTCAGCCTCGTTGTAGGAAATCAGGCCCCAGTCTTCCATCGCGCCATCACGCGTGCTCGGCACCGCGAACTGATCGAGTTTTGGCAAAACATAATCAATGCCAAAATATTCGTTATAAAAAGGAAGAATTTTCTGGGTTGCAGTTAGTGCATAAGCGCCCTGATCACGCTTGCCTGGGGCAGTCAGGATGCGCAACTTGACCCGCCCGGACTGTCCCTCCAACACATCGAATTTACCGACGGCGACCGCAACCAGATACGTTGGCATGGCCGGGGTCGGTTCAAATCGATGAACGATCTGGTCGGCGGAATCAGTCGCTGGCGAACTACTCTGCACAGGCATATTGGAGACGACCGTATAAGCCTTGGGCGCACGTACGGTGATATCGAAGACGCTGCGAAAGGCGGGTTCGTCGAACCCCGGAAACAACATCCGTGCAAATACAGCTTCGAGCTGTGTCGCGAGCATCCGCGCTGGCCGGCCATCCACCTCGTGCGGCGCCTGATACAGTCCGGCATCGTGTTGATTGACCCGTCCGCGGTAGCGCATTTGCAGCCGGTACGAGCCCCGGGCGATTGTGGGTGTCCCGATCGGCACCAAGCGCCATAGCTGCGCCTTCTCATTCGCTTCGACCCGCAGTTCGATCGGCTTCGAGGCCGCTGACCCAGCCCCGATCAGTTGAATTGAAGCCCCCTTGGCCGTCAAATGATGCGCATGCAGCATCAACTCCGAAAGAGGTGCTCGCACAGCGACCTCGATCTCAACCTCGCCAGAAAACTGATCGGACTCTGGGTCGAGATTGAGCGTAATCGCATAGTGCGAAGGCCGAACCATCTTGCTCAGGCGGCCCGGCGTTGTATCAAAATCAAAACGGGACTGTGCGCATGCTGGGGCAATCCACAAAACACCCGTCAGCGCCAATGCAACAGCGATCAGCCGGAAGACAACGCGTATTGAATTCATCAGATGGGTTCCGCCAGGGCTAGTGCCCATGTTGATGATGGGTGTCAGGGTAGTGCTCGTGCGAGTGAACGAGCGCCGCATGATGATGGCGATGACTATGCCGGAACCCGGTCGTCAGAACCAAATCAGGTTGGTCTGGATGGTCATGTTGATGATGCTCGTCATGAACATGCTCGTGCTCATGCGCCATCGCCTCGTGCGCATGTTCGTGATGATGGCGCTCAGTCAAATGCAGCCAGACACCAACTCCCATCAAGACACCGGCGCCGCCCAGCTGCCAACTAAGCGGTTCGCCCGACAGGACAGCAAGAGTCGCTCCAACAAAGGGCGCGATCGAAAAATACGCCCCCGTTCGCGCCGTCCCGAGATGCCGCAGCCCCACCACATAGAGTGCAAGGCTGACGCCATAGCTAAAAAATCCCATCGTCATCGCCCCTGCAAGCACGGGGAGCGCGGGGAGCTGGTTGCCCAGCGAAAAGGCAAGCACCAGATTCACACTCCCCGCCACAAGACCTTTGATCGCAGTGATCCAACTGGCGTCGCTCAAGGAAATTTTGCGGGTCAGGTTGTTATCAACCGCCCATGCCAGACAGGCCCCCAGAATCGCCAACGCCGGCCAGAGATCAAGCACTGCAAGATCGCCGGGCCAACTGAGCAGCAAGGCCCCGAGCGCAATCGCAACCATGCCAATCGCAATGCGCCGACCCACATGTTCGCGAAAAACAGCCCAAGCCAGCAACGCGGTGAGCACGCCCTCGGCATTAAGCAGTAAGGAGGCGGGGCCTGCCGGCATCCTCGCCAGACCGCTCATCAACAGCAACGGAGCAATAGCCCCACCCGAGAGAGTGGCCCCCGCAAGCCACCCAAGGTCGGCCCGAGGGAGACGCACGGGCGCAGCCGAGATGATCCTGCGGTAGATCATGAGTCCGCTTCCAGAACCCAGATAACAAAGGCCTGCAAGCATCCAAGGGGTCGTGTCCGCCAACAACCATTTGGCCAACGGCGTCCCGGCACCAAACAAAAAAGCGGCACCGAGTGCCGCGACAACGCCGATGTTCATAGGGGTCTCAGGCTACACTTTA
>CAIPGD010000490.1 GCA_903864485.1 uncultured bacterium
CCTATTCGATGGATGCCAATCTGCTTCACATCAGCTACGAGGGGGGTGTCCTCGAAGATCCTTCGAAGGCCCCGAGCGAAACGATGTGGCGTCTCACCGTGTCCCCCGAAAAAGCTCCTGCCCGGGCTGAACATATTGAAATCACTTTTAAAGGGGGGGATCCGGTCGCCCTCAATGACGTGCCGCTCGCGCCCCATGAATTGTTGGCTGAACTCAATCGAATCGGTGGCCGGCACGGTGTGGGTCGACTCGATCTGGTCGAGAACCGCTACGTCGGGATGACGAGTCGTGGCTGTTACGAGACCCCGGGCGGAACAATCATGCTGAAAGCGCACCGTGCGATTGAGAGCCTGACCCTCGATCGCGAGGTCGCCCACCTGAAGGACGATCTGATGCCGCGCTATGCCAGTCTGGTTTACAACGGCTACTGGTTCAGCCCGGAGCGCGAGGCGTTGCAGGTCTTGATCGACCACACTCAGAAAGTCGTCAACGGAAAAGTTGTGTTGAAGCTCTTCAAAGGCAACGTCCTGGTAACCAGCCGGACCAGCGACGATTCGCTGTTCGACACCCGGATCGCGACCTTCGATGACGACGGCGGCGCTTACAACCAGGCCGATGCCGGTGGCTTCATCAAACTCAATGCGCTGCGGATGCGGATCGCAGCCAGCCGCGGACGCACGCCTGCATCGGCACGCGCTGTCCGGCCCCGCAAGTCATCCAAAGCCTGATCCTGCTCTCGGAGATTCCTATGCCCTCCTTCGACGCCACACTTGAGGCCGACGAGACTGAAGTCCGCAATGCGATCGATCAGACCAACAAGGAAATCACCACCCGTTTTGATTTCAAAGGGTCAAATGCGAAGGTCGAACAACGCGAGCATGAATTGACCTGCCACGCCGACAGCGATTTTCAACTGGGGCAGGTCCGCGACGTCCTGATTGGAAAATGCGCCAAACGGGGTGTCGATGTCCGCTTTCTCGACCTCGGGGACGTTCAAAAAGTGGGTGGCGACCGGGTCAAACAAGTGATCACCGTGCGCCACGGAATCGCCGGAGATGATGCCAAAAAGATCGTTCGCATCATTAAGGACAGCAAGATCAAGGTGCAGGCCGCCATTCAGGGGGATGCGGTGCGCGTAACTGGCACCAAGCGCGATGACCTACAGGCCGTAATGGCCCTGTTGCGCAAGGATATGACCGAATTGCCGCTGAGTTTTGGCAATTTCCGCGACTGATCCTCCGCCGAGTGGGCCACTGCATCCGCGGCAGAAGGCCCTGATCGACGCAGTGCGACATGCCGGGAATACCGGTGTGTTCGTAGCGGGTCCAGTCAATACAGGGCTTGCTCAAGATCTTGCCAAACGCGGCTTGATTCGGCTCGAGGCACTGCTGGGTGGCCAACCACAACCCGCTTTTATGGCCTTGCCACCAGTCGCAAGCGACTCGGCGGGTTACTCATTCGATCGGGTGGTTACATTGGCGCGCGAATGGGCTATGTTGCGGTGGCACTTCAACGACGCGGCCCTGATTTCCGAATGTGTAAAACGCAGCATCGAAAATCGGGAAGCTGTTTCACCACGCGAGCTCATGGATCAGCTCGCCATCCGGTTCGGACTAGAAGATCCACACGATGGCAATGCGCCCAAAGACGTGGCGATACGTGGCGAAGTGGCCGCACGCGGCTTAGCGATTGATCAGGAATGGCGTGAGGCCCGCGGGCGAATTGCACCGGTTGCCGACACCGAGACGCGTCGCCCGAGCGCCGCTGAACGCGCTAGAGCCCAATTGATCCGGCGCTAGTGATCCGAGCCCAGGCGGAATGGTTATGGATGGATTCGAAATTTTCGGCTTCAACCCAGAACTGTTCGATTTCAGGCTGCGCCTTCAGCGCCTGTGCCACATCGCGAACCAGATCTTCAACGAACTTCGGGTTGTCGTAGGCCCGTTCGGTCACGAATTTCTCATCGGATCGCTTAAGCAGCCCCCAGAGTTCGCAGGACGCCTGGGCTTCAATCGACCGAATCAAGTCGTCGATCGACAGGTCGTTGTGAACGACCGCGTGAACCGTGACGTGCGAGCGTTGGTTGTGCGCTCCATAATCACTGATCCCCTTTGAACAGGGGCACAGACTCGTGACAGGAACGACGATGGTCAAAGCAATTTGAACCGTACCGGCAGGCTCGACACAACCACTAATGGTCAATTGATAGTCCATCAGGCTGGAGACGCCTGAGACCGGTGCCACTTTGCGGATGAAGTGGGGGAAGCTGACCTCAATCCTGCCCTCCGTCGCCTCGAGTCGGTGAACCATTCGTAACAACAACGCGCGGAAGCTCGGAAGATCCAAAGGTCCGGGCGCCGCGGCTTGTTCTTCGAGCAGCGCAACGAAGCGCGACATGTGAGTGCCTTTCTGATGCGCCGGCAATTGGACGTCCAGCGTCCAAAGGCCTACCGAGGCGAGTGCTTCATCGGCGGTACGCCAGCGGATCGGGTGGCGCACGCCGCGGATACCGACCCGATCGATGACCAACGCGCGTTCGTCAACGCTGCCCTGTACGTCCGGAAGTGAGTTCATCAGGTCGCCGAAGAATTGGGTGCGCCAGCGTGTTCAACGGTTGCGCGCGGCGCCACCCATCGAGCGAACCGGTTGCGGATGGAGCGTTCAATGCCCCCCGCATCAAGGCCCTCGGCCGCCAGCAGTTTTTGGTGATCGCCATGGTCAATAAACCGATCGGGCAGACCCAGCATGAGCATCGGCCGCAAGGGGCCGTCTATTTCGCCGTCATCGCCACCGTCAGCGCCACCGCCGGCGCTCAAGGCTTCGGCACAGGCGCTACCAGCACCGCCGAAAATCGCATGCTCCTCGAGGGTGATCAGAGCGTCATGATCTGCCGCGAGCGACCTGAGCAGTTTCAGATCCAGCGGTTTGACGCATCGCATGTCCACCACCGTTGCGTCGAGCGCCTGCGCGGCTGCCAGCGCAGGATGCAAAAGCGTCCCGAATGCGAGGATGGCGACCCGTCCTGCTCCACCGTGAAGCTGAGCTTGCCGCTGGCTCTGGCGGCGGATCTCGCCCTTACCGATTTCGATTGGCTGAAGATCTGCCCCGATTTCTGCGCCAATACCCGTTCCGCGGGGATAGCGAACCGCAACGGGGCCATCGTGGGCGAAACCAGCGCTGAGCATCCGTCGGCATTGGTCCTCGTCGCTTGGAACGAGAACCACCATATTCGGAATACAGCGCAGATAGGCAATGTCGTACGCCCCGGCATGCGTGGCGCCGTCGGCGCCGACCAAGCCCGAGCGATCGAGTGCAAAAAGGACGGGCAGATTCTGCAACGCCACATCATGAATCAGCTGATCGTAACCACGCTGCAAGAACGTCGAATAAATTGCTACGACCGGTTTCAGCCCCTCGCAAGCAATACCCGCTGCGAAGGTGACAGCGTGCTGTTCGGCGATGCCGACATCAAAATAGCGCGACGGAAACCGGCGCTCGAACTCCACCAGGCCTGAGCCTTCACGCATCGCCGGCGTGATCGCAACCAGGCGTGAATCGGCCTCGGCCTGATCGCACAACCATTGGCCAAAGACTTGGGTGAAGGTGGGTCGCGTCGGGGCACTGGATTTGCCCAAACCAACGGCTGGGTCGAAACGACTCGGACCATGATAGGCAATCGGGTCGGCCTCAGCACGCTTGTAGCCCGCGCCCTTTCGGGTCACCACATGCAAAAACTGGGGGCCGCGCAATTCCCTTAAATTTTGAAGGGTTGGGACCAACGCTTCCAGATCATGGCCATCGATCGGCCCGACGTAATTGAAGCCGAACTCTTCGAACATGGTCGCTGAGGACACCATCCCCTTGGCATGTTCTTCGAAGCGCCGCGCGATCTC
>CAIPGD010000491.1 GCA_903864485.1 uncultured bacterium
AAACGAATGGCATGGTTCCTGGCGATGCGCCCGATTCCCTCTATGTCATCAAAGTGCGCAGACGCGTTCGCGCAGAAAGTACTCAGCTCAGCACATCGCATCTCGTTGTCGCGATAGAACTGCCCGACATAATCTGGATCTTTGCCGATCAAGAACATGCCCGGCTGTATCTGATCCATAAAGAAACGGTAGCAATATGCGAGATCGTCATACTCGAACCGGTGATAATATCCGTTTGCGATAGAATTGCTTGTTTCCCGGTCAATCTCTTCGATCTGGACGTCATTGCATATTCCAGACAGTGTCGAGGTTTCCTGTTCGGTCAGCTTCTCTTGATAGATCACGAGCAGATATTGGCTCATCGTTTTCTCCTGTGAAGCATTTTAGTCCGGCATCAGCGTCGAGAAACGGTCGTTGGTCGTGGATCAGATGTCCTCGCGATCCTGATCCATGGCGTCGTCCTCGGCCTCTACCTTCCTGATCCGATTGAAGACCGGCTTGTGCCGCTCCAATTCCGTCATGGTTCCGACCTTGATGACAGCCTCGATGGATTTCACGACTGCGCCCATATCGACAGCGATCGTGTGCTGCCCGCTGATGGCCTCGCTATCGAAGATCCGATTGGCTGTGGCGACGGCGTAGCAAAGGGCGGCGAGGTTGTGGTGCACCACATAATGATCGCCCTGCACGTCCCGATAGCTCGCCAGATTTGAGCCCTTGCGGACATTGATATCGCCCAAGGTCATGCGATCCCCCAAGGGCGAGGGCCACGGGAAGCGCACCTCGGACCCGACAAGGATCCTGGCGTCTGGAATCGTTGTTGCAGGCAAGGTCATGGATTTCCGATCAAAGCGGAGCGTCTGGAAGACGTTGCGCCATCTCAACATGCGGAAGGGGCTCGACGTGTCGTAGCTGATCCGCAGATGTGGGTTGATGTGGCGGTTGATGGCACGTTGCAGGGCGGTCAGTCCGACGGCGGTTTCCAGCTCGTTGGTTCCCAGAACGTGGATCCAGTTACGATCCTGGATCTTGTTCTCCTCGGCCATCTTGATGATGCGGCGGCAGAGATTGAAGAAATTGTGCCGCAGCTTGCCCGCAAACGCCCAGCCCTCGAAGGGAAAGCCTTTCACGGCGTCGTACCAGAGATCGGTTTGCTGGGTGGTGTTGCCTTGCAGCACATTCAGGAACTTGGTCGCGCCGGGATTTCGATTGCGTTCGAAGAACCTCAGATGGTCCAGCGTCGTGTCGAGGCAATCGCGGAAGCTCTTGAATGCATATTCCGGTTTTCCAAGCGCACCCGTGGGCACGTCCAGGGTCATGGCCCAATCGGCATGCGCCTCGAGCCAGCGCAGGATGGCCAATCGGTCGGCGTTCCCGTTGATCTTCAGATGGCCCGAGGCGATCTGGTAGCCGCCGCTGTCGCAGATCAGCATCGTCTGGGCGCGGTCTCGTGCTTGGATGATGCAGGGCCGTTTCTGGCTGAGCGCCTGCCCTGCAGAACTCATCACATGGCTGATCCTGAAGAGCGGATTTGCGGGATCAAGGAAATCCAGATCGGCGGGTCCGACGCCAGCGGGCAAGGGCCTGAGCCATTTCTGGTCATAGGCGGCCATGGCATAGCCCGGCGAGACGGAGGGGATGTAGACCGCCTGATCAAGGGGCGTCGGGTCGCCTTGGATGTGATTGGTCGGAGCTGGATAGAAGCCGGATGCGCCATTGGGCAATCGGGTGTTCATGACGACACCTCCCCTGAACGTCGATCTCTGTCTTTTGAGGAAATGGGGAGGACCGAAGCCCTCCCCTCAGGCGTGTCGACGCTATTCCGCCGCCGAGGCCGTGGGGCTCGGCCGCATGGGAGCAACCCGGCGGCTCATCAGACGACCATCCATGCCCAGAGTGGGGATGAAATAGTCATAGGCCCCAGAATCCTCCGTCCAGGAGATCTTCAGAAGGCCACTCGTGTCGCCCGCCAGCTCATAGACGCAGTGCTGATCGGCAATCTCGTTGATCAGCGCATCGATGTCCGAGATCCTGAACCGCATGACGAGCTTGCCAACATGACGGGTCTTGAGCTCCAGCTTGAGTGGATCAGCGTCACCACACGTCAAGGTCAGCTCCTGGCCCTTGAGCTCGATCAGGAAGGGGTCCCTGTTCTTGGTGCTGGATTTGCTTGCGCGCCATGCCGACAGCAGATGCGTGTTGAGCAGGACGATGTCCGACTGGTCGAGAGTGCCACGGAACTCTGGCGAGAAGTGATCGACGTCCAAGGGCTTGGCGCCGATGCTGCTCAGAGCCGTCCAGAAAAACGTCTGATTGGCTGTCGAGCGTCCCTCGTCGGCCAGAGCCTTGTTGTGGATCTCCCAGCTCAGGGGACTCTCTGTCACCTTCCCCTCTGTGGAGGTGGGAGCGGTATTGACCTTGACCGTCAACAGCCGCCGACGACCACGTGAGCTGACCTCGCGTTCAAGCCGACGCCGAACATTGCTTTGCAGAACGCAGTCACCCTTGATCATCGTCAGAATGTCGGCGACCTTGGGAGACGCGTGGAGGATGGCGCAAGC
>CAIPGD010000492.1 GCA_903864485.1 uncultured bacterium
GGCTGGCCCCGATGGTGGGTGGCGCTGTGGAACGTCGCGTAAACCTTGTGCGGGTCATGACCACCGCGATTCAGGCGCCAGATATCGGCGTCTGTCATCTTGCTGACGAGTTCGAGCAATCGGGGGTGCTTCCCAAAAAACTTCCGTCGTACGTAGGCCCCATCATTGGCTTTGAAGCCCTGATATTCGCCGTCAAGGGTCTCCATCATGACCCGTTGCAGGATGCCATCCTTGTCGCGGGCTAATAAAGGATCCCAGTAGGAACCCCAGATCAGTTTAAGAACGTTCCAGCCCGCACCACGAAAGTCGCCTTCGAGTTCCTGAATGATTTTGCCGTTACCCCGCACCGGACCGTCGAGTCGTTGCAAATTGCAGTTCACAACGAACACCAGATTATCGAGCTTCTCGCGCGCGGCGAGACCGATCGCGCCCAGAGACTCCGGCTCATCCATCTCACCGTCGCCGCAGAACACCCACACCTTCCGGTTACTCGTGTCTGCCAAACCACGGGCGTGCAGGTACTTCAGGAACCGGGCCTGGTAGATCGCCATGAGCGGCCCAAGGCCCATCGAAACCGTTGGAAACTGCCAAAACTCCGGCATCAGCTTCGGGTGCGGGTAACTCGACAATCCGATGCCGTCTACCTCCTGCCGGAAGTGATCGAGCTGTGCATCACTTAAGCGCCCCTCAAGATATGCACGTCCGTAAAGTCCCGGCGCAGCATGCCCCTGGAAATAGACCAGATCTCCGCCGTGGCCTTCATGAGGTGCATGCCAGAAATGATTCATGCCAGCGCCGATCATCGTCGCGAGCGACGCGAATGATGCGATGTGACCGCCCAAATCGCCGCCATCGGGTGGGTTATGCTTGTTCGCGCGAACGACCATCGCCATCGCGTTCCAGCGAATGTAGGAGCGGATCCGCTCCTCAAACTCCATGTTGCCTGGGCATGGCACTTCGAGATGGGTCGGGATGGTATTGACGTAGGCCGTGTGGGGGGAGAATGGAACGTACGCACCCGATCGACGGGTCTGCTCAATCAACTGCTCAAGAAGTGCGTGCGCACGCTCGGGCCCCTCGCGCTGAATGACCCCCTCCAGCGCATCCAACCATTCCTGGGTTTCCTGCGGGTCTGGATCATGGATCGAACCAGCGAACTGTTCCGGTACTGCATTCATAGTTGTCTCCTGCCAACGCAACGACGCGCGATGATTCAAAGTTTCAGGGTGCTTCAGAGAACTTGCAAGACATATTTTCAGATTGGAAAACCATTTTTCATAATGCGAAATTATAATAATTATGAATATGTTTAACGGACGCCTGCCTGCCCTGCCCTCGCCGATCAAGTCAACCATCGGCGGCGCTCCAGAACTCCAATCCCTCAGGCGATGGTTAGCGGCGCCAACCGTCGGACTCCTATTGTTTCTAGGTTTGATGACGTCCGCATTTTTCTATGCACAAGAAAGCGATCAGGAGCAACAGCAGCAAACGCTGATCAGAGATCTCGAATGGGCGCAGCAAGCGCTCAAGATTCGCTGGCAAACCCATACCGAGTCGGTTGCGGCGGCAGCGCCAGAATGGTCCCGGACCACCTATCGAGAGCTCGGTGAGGCTGCGCCGCCCGGAGCAACCCTCGCTGCCCCAACCCAGTTTCTGCAGCGCAACCCAGAAGTCGCCTGGGTCGGCGCGATTGATACCAGAGGAAGAGTTCAATGGGTGCTCACGCAATCCACTATTAGCCCGCCCGGCACCCGAATCCCGGGCATGCCGATCGAGGACTCGGTTGGGGTGCAGGCCTGGCGCGGTGCGCTCGTTCGCCGCGGGATCGCCTGGAGCCGACCTTTCACCGCCGAGGACGGCAGCGTGCTGATCGAATTGCACATCCCGATTATGCGCAGTGGCGTCGCGAGCGGCTCTATTTTTGTGGGATACCCCCTGAGTCGGCTATTTCCGATTGCGATGGCCAACGATTCGAAGCAGCGATACAAGCTTGAGATTCTCAGCGCCGAGCGCCAGGTTCTAGCGAGCACATCCATACGTTCGGCCGGACAGCCGACGCTTGAACATGAAATCCTGTTAGAGCCACCCGGTCATGGACTGCGTCTAAAAGCCTATGGCTACGAACCGAGACCGCAACGTGTAGAACGGCTTCTTTACGGCGCGGTCATGACGCTGTCGATTCTCATTCTGGCCAGCCTCGGGTTGCTCTGGCGCGCGGTTCGGTTGCGCATGCTAGCGGAGGCGCAGCGCGACCACTCGCTGGGACAGTCCCTCGCGGAGGCGGCTTTTCGCAGGGCAATGGAAGACTCGATGCTGACCGGTATGCGGGCGTTCGACAACCAGGGGCGGATTACGTATGTCAATCGGGCCTTCTGTCGAATGACCGGATTTGACGCTGAGGAATTGGTCGGCGCAGTTGCTCCGTTTCCCTATTGGACCGACGACGAAATCATTCATCAGGCAGCGGCCCTTCAAAAAATGTTGGCTGGCGAAGCTTCTCCCGCTGGTATTGAAGTCCGCCTGAAAAGACGCGACGGCGGCGCAGTCGATACCCGAATGTATGTTTCACCACTCATCGATCACAACGGCGAGAAGGTCGGGTGGATGACCTCGGTGACCGACATCACTGAGCCCCGTCGAATTCGCGCCGAACTTGCCGCCGCTCAGGATCGATTCACGACCGTCCTCGATGAACTGGATGCTGCCGTTTCCGTCTTGGGTCTTGATAACAAGAGTGCAGAGACACTGCTTTTCGCCAACCCAATGTACCGCCAGCTCTTCGGCTCTGACCCCTCTGGGCATCGGTCTTTACGGGCCGCGATTGCCGCCCCGAAGACTGACAAGTCAGCAACCGAAGTCTGGAGTCACGAGACCCAGCGTTGGTTTGAGGTTCGGACCCGTCCGATCCGCTGGGTAGACGGCCGCCAGGTTGAGATTCAGGTTGCCACCGACATCACCAATCGGCGTTTTGATCTTGAGCGACAGCGGCGGCAAGACGAAAAGCTGGCCCACACGTCCCGCTTGATCACCATGGGCGAGATGGCGTCGTCGCTTGCCCACGAAATCAATCAACCCCTGGCTGCAATTTCGAACTATGTATCCGGGCTCACTGCCCGTCTGCGTGATCGGGCGCTTCGGGGCCAGTCGATGGACCGTGAGGAACTCATTGATGCGCTCTCCAAAACCGGGCGGCAGGCCGAGCGCGCCGCCGAAGTGATACGCCGAATTCGGGGATTTGTGCGACGCAGCGAACCGTCGCGTGAGTCATGTGAGGTGCGGACGATCATTGCAGATGCCGTGGGTCTCGCCGAGATCGATGCATCCCGCCACCGAATCCGGATCGATGTCGAGCCGCTCTTAGAACTACCCAATTTTTGGGCTGATCCCATTCTGATCGCTCAAGTCTTACTAAACCTCATGAAGAACGCGATCGAGGCCATGCGCAGCGATGGGCAGCGCTCACAGTCAACTCGAGAACTCTCATTACGTCTGGCTGTCAGCGTGGTCGGACATCAGCTTGAATTCATGGTTGCTGACACCGGTCCGGGGGTGTCGCAAGAGCTTCAGGATCGATTATTCGAACCGTTTTACACCACCAAAAGCGAAGGCATGGGAATGGGTCTCAACATTTGTCGCACAATTGTGGAATTCCACGAGGGGCGTCTATGGGTTGAACCAGCAGAGCCCACCGGGTGTGTGTTCCGGTTCACCCTGCCGCTCGCGGAAGCCTATCAAGAAGTCGAAGAATCCACTCAGGTTGCACTATGAACGTTTACGAAGACACCGTGTTTGTCGTTGAGGATGACGAGGCCGTTCGCGATTCGATGCGATGGTTGCTTGAGGGCAACGGTTATCGCGTCGAAGCGTTTGAGAGCGCAGAGGATTTCTTGGAGCGTGTGGACCCAAAGAGCGGCGGCTGTCTGATTGCCGACATTCGAATGCCTGGCATGAGCGGTCTCGAGTTGCAGGATGTCCTGATCCGCCGTGGTTCCAAACTTCCTCTGGTCTTTGTAACGGGACATGGCGATGTGCCGATGGCAGTCGAGAGCATGAAAAAGGGGGCCTTTGACTTTATCGAAAAGCCCTTCAGTGAGGCTTCCCTCCGACAAGCCGTTTCTACCTGCCTGGAACAGAATCAAGGAACCCACGATTCGGCAACAGTCGGACGTGAACGTGATGTTCGTTTATCGCGACTGACTGCGCGCGAGCAGCAAGTGCTCGAGCGCATCGTAGCTGGCCGGCTCAACAAACAGATCGCTGACGACCTCGGGATCAGCATCAAGACCGTCGAAGCGCATCGGGCCAACCTGATGGAAAAACTGGAAGCCCGCTCGATGGCCGAGCTGATGAAAACCGCCCTGCGTGGGGGGCTCTAATCACGCCAATTCAGCGACTGGTTTGATCGCGGTCCAACCCAGATGTTATTATCGTTAGCTGTCCGGGCGGCTGTAGCTCAGTTGGATAGAGTACCTGGCTACGAACCAGGGGGTCGTGGGTTCGAATCCTGCCAGCCGCGCCACAAGTCTGAATTCCTTGACCGAATCAGCCCACCCTGCTCCTAAGCAATCCGATGGAATGATTCCATCAAACGCGAGGATTCTGCTTGTTGCAGGCGTTCTTCTCGGGTTGATTGTTTGGCGTGGTTTAGCGCTAGAGCGGGCGGGCCTGTCATTACATTTTGACGAAGCGCAATACTGGGTCTGGTCCAGTCAGCTTGAGTGGGGCTATTACTCCAAGCCCCCGGTAATCGCGCTGATCTACCGGCAAATCAGCCATTTGTTCGGCGATGAAGCCTGGATCGTTCGAAGCGCGTCGGGCGTCATCTACGCCCTCAC
>CAIPGD010000493.1 GCA_903864485.1 uncultured bacterium
GATACGCGCGTCGCGTCATTGGCAATCGGGGTGAAGACGACGTCTTGAAGGTTTCCTTCAAACTTCCCCCACCAGTTTGGATTGCGCTTATAGACCGTCTTGACGCCGGGTGCACGCGAGATCAACTGGTACGGGCCGGTGCCATTTGCGTTCATCGAGGCATGACTTTCTTCCTTATTTTTGAAATCCTGGGGCTTGGTCACCCGATACTTTTCGGCCCAGACCTTGTTCAGGATGAAGATTGAATCGAGGTGCTGAAGGAAGATCGGGTTAACCGATTGCAGGTGAAATTCAACGGTCAGATTGTCGATTTTGCGGGGCTCACCGAGCATCGTTGCGTAGGCCGAGATCCCCGAAGTGGGTTCCTTGGCGCGATTGACCGAGAACACGACGTCGTCTGCGCCGAAAGGTGCGCCGTCATGGAATTTGACGTTCGGGCGGAGTTTAAATCGCCACAGGACTGGGCTGACCTGTTGCCATTCGGTTGCAAGTGATGGCTTGATCGCCAACGACCGGTCTCGGGTCGTGAGCTTTTCGTAGACCTGACCGTTCATCATGTTGGTCATGGATTCGTTTTGCGAATGCGGATCCATGGTTTGCGGATCGCCCTGCGACGCCCATCGCAAGGTCTGCGCATCTGCGGGTGAAAGGGCGAACCCCGCGAATGCGGCCACGGCCGCGATCAGTCTTTTCGCAATCACCATTTCGGTTCAAACTCCATTGTTCGCGACGTCGCTCATTGAATCGGTCATTTCTGGCAATCTAGTCGGAGTCCGTGGCGACGGCAAGCGCGGGGTTGCGGGGGCCGTCGTTTTGAACAGGTCGAACAGGTTGAATAGGGTAAAAAAGGGGGCTATCAGATGGGTGAATCCGGAATCGTCTTGGACCCAAAGCGTCTGGTCGAAGATGTCAGTCGCGTGTGGGACGAGGATCTGGTTGGGCAGCTGAGCAGCTATGTCGAGATCCCAGCGAAGTCTCCCGCCTTTGACGCCGCCTGGGCTCAAACCGGACTACTCGATCTGGTCGTAAAACGGGCGGCCGACTGGGTGATCGCGCAGCGGGTGCCGGGCCTGACCCTTGAGATCGTTCGATTGCCTGGTCGGACCCCGGTCCTGTTCTTTGAAGTGCCCTCGACTCGACCGCAAGGATCGGGCGATCCAACCGTACTGATGTATGGGCACCTGGACAAACAGCCGGAGTTCAGCGGATGGCGTGCGGGGCTTGGACCGTGGACGCCCGCATATCTTGACGGATTGTTGTACGGTCGTGGTAGTGCGGATGATGGTTATGCGGTCTATGCGAGCATAACCGCGTTGCAGGCGCTGAAGCGCCAGGGGTTATCGCATCCTCGAATCGTTGGCTTGATCGAAACGAGCGAAGAGAGCGGGTCACCTGATTTATTGCCGACTATCCATGCCCTTGGTGATCGTCTCGGGACGGTTGAACTCGTGGTGTGCCTTGATAGTGGTGCTGGCAATTACGATCAACTGTGGTTGACGACCAGTTTACGTGGCATGGCTACGGGTGTGCTCAAGGTTGAAATCCTGACCGAGGGCGTGCACTCGGGTGACGCGTCGGGCTTGGTTCCATCGAGTTTTCGGATCCTGCGCCATGTGCTCGATCGTCTGGAGGACAGTGCCACTGGGCGACTGCTGCCGTCCCAGTTCTATTGCGAAATTCCCCCGACCCGCGTCGCGCAGGCTGGGGTGACTGCCGCACTCCTGGGGGACCTGATTTACAAACGTTTTCCGTGGGCGCATCACAATTGCGGCGGGTCGGATCTTGTTTCGTTGCCCACGACGACTGATCCGACGGAAGGGCTGCTGCGCAGGACCTGGATGCCCGCACTGAGCGTGACCGGCGCTGAAGGGTTTCCGGCGCTCGCCGATGCCGGGAATGTGCTCCGTCCCTATACGGCCTTCAAACTGAGCCTGCGCTTACCCCCGCTAGTGGATGCAGCACAAGCCGTTCAGGACCTCAAGCGTTTGCTTGAAGACAACGCGCCTTACCAGGCCCGGGTTACGTTTCAGATCGATGGCGCATCCAGCGGATGGAACGCGCCGGAAACAACGCCGTGGTTTGAGACGGCTTTAAATGCAGCCAGTCTTGCTCAATTTGGTGCGCCCATAGGACATATCGGGCAGGGCGGGTCGATTCCGCTGATGGCGATGCTGAGCGAGGGCTTCCCAGCAGCGCAGATGATGGGTTGTGGTGTCTTAGGGCCGCAATCCAATGCGCATGGGCCGAATGAATTCTTGCACGTCCCCTACGCCAAGCGTTTGACCGCAGCGGTCGCTCAGGTCATTGCGAGCATGCCTGCTTAGGTTCTGGCTGTCTTCAGCCAGCCCCGTAGGCGTGCAATTGATCGTTGCCGCTTTCAGAATGGATACTGGCATTGAACGATATGATGATCCGATCGAGTGTGCCGTCATAAGGTAGCGCCTGATGCGGGAGCGAGGCCGGAAAGACGACGAGTTGCCCCGGGATTGGCTCAATGTCCACATGGGGTGGCTGCAGATAGGCATTCCCTAAATCAACGTGCGCACCGCCAAGATGGCCGAACGAAGGACCAACAAAGCGCGTGACGCCGTTTGCTGCCCCATAGGTCGGGTGCGTTGATCGCACCGTCGTGTCATCGATTTGGACGATGTAAACACCTGACCACGAGCAATTACCGTGGGTGTGGAGATCATGAAATGCACCCGCACGGCTACATTGGAACCACAGGCCTTCAAGAACGATCCGCATCGACCGACGGGACGGCCCCCAGGCCACCTGATTAGCCAGCGTCACCGTGTGTTTGAGGGATTCGACGAAAAACTTCACCAGTTGCTGGCCCTCGTCGATCTGGAGCCGACGCATCAGATCGTCGTCACTTGCGAAGAAGGGTGAATGCGGATCAGCGCCCCGGGCCGCAGATTGGCTCAGGCGGATCGCTTGCAGGGCCCGGGCAAGGACGGCATTGATGCTCTGCGCATCGGGCAAACGGTAGACCCCGATCGGGGTCGGCCAGAGACCGTGAAAACCAGGGTCTAGGGCCATTTGAGTTGGTACCCGGTCTCGCGCTCAAATCGCGCAACGTCCTCCTCAGTGTCGAGGTCAACACGGTAGCGTCGGTTGCCGGTGATGAATGGCGTTACGAACTCCGGATGATTCGATTGCCACTGCCGACAGCCAATATTCAGATCACTTTCGAGAATCTGCTCGCGTACGGTTTGGGAGAAGATCACCGGGTTGCCGCGCTCGCCATCGACAAGCGGGTACACAACCTGACTGGCCTCTGGGCGTTTTTTGAAGGCGCCGATCAGATCGGTCATGTCCTGTGCGTTCAACAAGGGTTGATCCGCAAGCGCCACGATCACTGCATCGAGTTTTCCGCCGAGCGCTGCCAAACCAATGCGCTGCGATGAGACCTGACCCTGATCGGGGTCGGGGTTGTGAACGATCGTGACCGGGAACGTCTGAATCACGGGTTCGATCGCTTTCGCATGATGACCAAGCACGACGACGACCTCATCCACGCCCGCACCGGAAAGGGCGATCAGTTGACGCCGAATCAGTGAGACGCCACCGAGTTCGATCAGGCACTTGGGCCGGTGACCCATTCGTGATCCGCTGCCCGCGGCGAGTAATACCGCGCCAATGACGACGCGACTGTAGAGTCCGCCGCCGCCTTTCAGTAAACAGCCCATTGCTCTAGCTCCCGCAGCAACTGCCGCCGACAAGAGCCGGCGCGATCGAACCCGGCTGTCCAACCGACTGTTCAACCGGCGGTTCGACCGGCGGTTCGACCGGCGGTTCGACCGGCGGTTCGACCTGAGGTGCAACTTGAGGTGGAACCTGAGGTGGAACCTGAGGTGCAATCTGCGTTTCGGGAGGCCTCGGCGGGAGGAGAGATTGAGCGGGTGGAGTTATCCGCCCGCGCCGCGCTGCAACGACCGCCGCGAGGACCGAGAGTGCGATTTCCTCTGGGGTCTGGGCACCCAGTAACTGACCTGCCGGTGCAACGATTGCATCGACGTGATCGACCGCTTCGCCAGATTCTTTGAGCGCTGCTTTGAGCACTTGGGCTTTGCGGGCACTCGCCACAAAAAAGGTCTGGCGACCGGGAAGGCTCAGTGCGAGGCGCAACCCTTGAAGATCGCGTCGGCCTTGGGTCGCGACGACAATGAAACATCCATCCAGGGACGCATGTTGACGGGCGATTCCAGGTGCATCCTCGTCATTGGTTAGCACTCGGTCGGCCGCCGGGAAACGCCCGGGATCGGCCTGGTGGGCAATGACGGTTACCGTCAGGCCAACGCGGGGTGCGAGTTCGCATAACGCAGCCGCCAGGGGGGTGTCCCCGATGATTGTGAGTTGGGTCTGGGCGACGATCGGATCAATAAAGAGTTCCAGGATTCCGCCCGAGTGGCATGTCATGCCGAATTCAAGAATGTCTTCGAGCCGGCGTTCCGAATTGACTGCCGTCGTTGACGGCCCGGGGGTTTCGGCGTCCGCCGGGGCAATGCGGATTACCCGGGAGCGTCCGTCGGCGAGGGCTTCCCGAACCGTGCGCAAGACAGCGGGTTGCGCGCAACCGCCACCAATCCAGCCGTGGATGATGCCGTCAGCAGTCACAACGGCCTTATCGCCCGGTCTGGCCGAGGCGGGTGCCTCGACCCGCAAAACACTCACGAGAGCAAAAGCTTGATCATTTTGTTGCAGACGGTGGGCCGCTTCGAGGACCTGGCGTGCGTTCATCTGAGTGTCCGATTAATCAAAGAAACGTTGTCGCGATCTCGCTCAGATCGCGGAGACTGTTGAGGCGATGAAATGCCTCGATCTGATGGTGCGCGCCGTTCATCGCCGTCGATGCCGGGACCGCAGATCCAGGATAGAACCATAGAATACGCGCACCTCGGAGCTGAATCGCCCGCAGTTCTTCCTGCAGGCGGTGCGGTTCATCGGCATCGAAGCCATCGGAGAAAATCCATACGCGGCTGGCGCGCCCCAACTGAGCCCGGGCGTGGACCCGGTGGAAGTCTGCCAGGCTGGTTGCAATTCGGGTTCCGCCGCCAAAGCCAGCCGTCACCGCGTTGATCTTCTCTTGCACGGTGGCTGAGTCCCGTTCAAGCAGGGGTGTCACCTCAGCCAACCGAGTGTGGAAGACGAAGACCCGCGCATCCAGGGCCAGCACCAGAGCCCTCGCGATTCGAAGAAACAACTGGGCATGGGTTTCCATTGACCGGCTGACATCGACAAGAACAAACACCTTGGGGCGTTCGCGGCGAACTCTGCGCCAGGAGGGTTGCAAGGGCACGCCGCCGGTCGCGAGGCTACTCCGTAGGGTGCGTCGAAGATCCAGGCGGCGACCTCTGGGATGCGTACGCCAACGTCTCGTCAGCCGACGCATCAGTCGGCGCGCAATGCGTTCGGCCAATGTTTCGAGTTGGCTTAAGTCCTGGGGGAGCCATTGCGTTGCCGATCGATCATGCAAGGGGTCCGTGCGACTGGCGCCGCCGAAGGCCCGATCTGCACCGGCGTCCGTCGCGTCCCCCGTTGCATTGAGTGCATCGTTGATTGCCGTGTCACGGGATTTTCGTGCGCTCGATGACGGATCTGTGCCAAGTTGCTCGTGCAACGATTGCACCACCTGTCGAAGGTCTCTGGAGGGGCGCGCGAGGCCGCTGCTCCGGATGGTTCCGCGAACCCGATGAGGATGCCAATAGCGATCAAATAGCTCGGGCCAGCGTTTCCAGTCCCGAGGATTCTGGCAGGCGATTGCACGCCAGGCGGGACTGACTTGTCGGGTTTGCGCTAAGGGAAGCGCCAGTGCTGCGAGGACCATTGCCTGCTGCTCCGCGATACCAACTTTCAGTCCATCGGCGCGCAGGAGTTGGGCAAAGCCGGCTATGGCTCCGATCGGGTTGGCCATGGGCCCCGTTGCCTCAATCGCCAGAATGACCCGCAACGCCAGTCGTTGTGCCCGCGGCGGTGCCCTCGCGACGCCCGGCGAGGAGCCGGTGGATTTGGCGGGGTTCCATCTGGAAGCGATCTTCACGCGTCTTCAGTAAACATCCTAAGGTTGCCATCAGACCTTCGGGGTCGTCGGGAAGGGCCTTGAATTGCAAACGATGAAGCGCCCGAACCCAGTCAAGGGTCTCAGCAACCCCGGGCGTTTTGCCGAGGTCTTCCCGGCGCAGGCGCTGCACAAATTCGACCGATTGTTCAATCAGGCGACTCTCGGCCTCGGGAATTGTGGTCCGCACGATGTCAATTTCGCGGGCCAGATTCGGGTAATCGAGCCAGTGATAAAGACAACGCCGACGCAATGCGTCACTGAGCTCCCGCGTGCCGTTGCTGGTCAGGATGACTTGAGGGGCATGGAGCGCCCGCAGGGTTCCGAGTTCGGGGACGGTGATCTGATAGTCGGCCAGGATCTCAAGCAGAAAGGCTTCGAAGGCTTCGTCTGAGCGATCAATCTCATCGATCAGCAAGACGCAGGGCTGTGCGCTGGTGATGGCCTTAAGGAGTGGCCGCTCAAGCAGGTAATCGCGTGAAAAAAGATCGTTCTCGGACAGCGTACGGTCCGAATGTTCGCCCAGTCGTATGGCAAGCAACTGACGACCGTAGTTCCATTCATAAGCCGCCTGAGCGAGATCGATGCCTTCGTGACATTGCAAGCGAACGAGTTCGCGTCCCTGCGAAGTCGCCAGCGCGAGTGCCAACGCGGTCTTTCCAACACCGGCATCCCCTTCGACCAGGAGCGGGCGCTGCAATTCCCCCGCCAGCCAGAGTGCGGTGCTGAGGTCCTCATCGGCGATATAACCGACGCGGTGTAGGCCCTCGCGCAGGGTTCCGGTGGGGGAGATTGCGGGGGGCCTCGGAACCGTTGAGGTCAAGATTTCTTGCCGAACAGACCGGCGAACCACCCTTTGATCAGGATCCAAAGCAGGGCCAATGCGTTCAGTTCACCGGCTGGCTTGGGCGCTGTGACCGGGGTCAATGTGGAAGGTGCGGGGGCGGGGGAGGGTGCTTTATGATCGACCGGGTGACTGGCCGTCTCGGCGCCCAGCGCACGCCCATCTGTGGTTGGTGCTGCCTCAGATATTGCCGCAGGGCCCTGCGGCGCCTCCGACGTTTGTGCGTCCGCAGCAGGGGTTGCGACGGGAACGGCTGCGGCGGCCGTTTCGAAATGCCCTGCGAACTGCCCCAGAATGGCCTCGGAGACCGGCACCAAAAGGCGGCTGCCAAACTGGGCCAACTTA
>CAIPGD010000494.1 GCA_903864485.1 uncultured bacterium
ATTTCCAGTAGCCTCTCGGGGCCTGCGCTCTCCCAGCACGAAGCAACCCGAATGATCAATGATCGAGATGCGACGATTGTCGACGTCCGCGAGTCCAAGCTGTTTGCGGCCGGGCATCTGCCCAATGCGCGGTCGATCGAGCCGGCGGAGCTCTCGAAACGTCTCACTGACTTGCCCGCAAAGCGCCCCGTCATTGTCGTCTGCGAAGACGGTCGTGCGGCTTCCAGTGCAGCGAAAACCATTCGCCAGTCGGGGCGCGAGGACGTTCACGTGCTCGATGGTGGAATGGCGGCCTGGCGGGCTGCTGGGCTCCCCGTCGCGATGCTCAAGGGTGCCTGATGCCTGAAGTCCGGATGTACACCACGGCCGTGTGCCCCTTTTGCCAACGCGCTGAGCAGTTGTTGCATGCGCGCGGGGTGACCGCCATTGAAAAAATTCGTATCGACCTTGATCCACAGCGGCGTGCCGAAATGATGGCTGCCTCGGGACGTCGCACGGTCCCGCAAATCTGGATCGGTGAGCGCCACGTGGGCGGTTTTGATGATCTGGCTGCACTCGACCGTGCGGGTGAGTTACTCCCGCTGCTGGCCGCGTCCGATCCTGGCTAGACCCCAACTTCCCTTCATTTCCCTCCTCAAAGCGATTTTCAAGGCCCGTCATGAGCGACCAACAAGCGGTATTCAGTATTCAGCGTCTGTACCTCAAGGAGCTGTCCCTCGAGAGTCCCCACGCGCCGCAGATATTTCTCGAGCAAACCCAGCCTTCGGTGGAAGTGCAGCTCGATGTTCAGTCGTCTGTAGTGGTTGAAACGATTTATGAAACCACGGTCACGGTCACGGTGACGACTCGGGTGGGCGACAAGGTGGCCTTTTTGGTCGAAGCCAAAGAGGCTGGGATTTTCGAGATTGCCGGTGTTCCCGATGATCAGTTGCCCTACGTACAACAGGTCGTTTGCGCAAACATCGTCTATCCGTACTTGCGCGCCAATGTGGCGGATCTGGTTCAACGGGCCGGTTTCCCACCGATTCATCTCGCGGAAATCAATTTTGAAGCGCTTTTCCAGCAGCGCTTAGCCGCTCAATCGCCCGACTCGAACGGTTCGGGGCTGATTCTGCCCAACTGAGGCCGGGCCAACTGCCAATAATCTCCCGCGCTCTGGCCGGTCGGCTCAGGTCGGCGTAGGTCGGCTTAGGTCGGCTCAGGTCGCTTCAAAGCGCGTTAAAGCGGGCTAAAGCATGCGTGTCGCGGTGTTGGGCGGCGGGGCCTGGGGCACAGCGGTGGCGAAGCATGTCGCGCGCCGCCACCCGTGTTTACTCTGGGCTCGTGATTCTGCCTTGGTGGCCGACTTGCGGTCGCAAGGCGAGAACGCTCGGTATCTTCCCGGCTACCCGCTCGGTGGATTGAAGTTGACCGCTGATCTGACCGAAGCGGTCAATTTTGTGGGCGCAAACGGGCTGATTCTGCTGGCGTCGCCGATGTCGGCGTTGCGGCCGATGTTGAGCCAACTTGCGCCACTTCGCGCGCCAGAAACTCCTGTTTACTGGTTGTGCAAGGGGGTTGAGCGCGAGACCGGCCTGTTGGCCCATCAGGTCGCGGCGCAAGTCCTCGTGGATCAACCGGTTGGGGTGCTTTCCGGGCCGAGCTTTGCCCAAGAGGTCGCGCAGGGTTTGCCCTTTGCGCTGGTCGCTGCCAGTACCGACCGCCGGGGGCAGGCGCGTGTTGTCGCCGCTCTGCATCATGGGGCTTGTCGGCTCTACACCAGCGAGGACGTTGTGGGCGTCGAGTTGGCCGGCGCGGTTAAAAACGTCATTGCCATTGCGGCCGGAAGCAGCGATGGCCTCGCGCTGGGGCTCAATGCCCGCGCTGCTCTGATTACCCGGGGTTTGGCCGAAATGACCCGCCTTGGGTTGGCGCTGGGCGCAAGTGCCGAGACGTTCGTGGGCCTCGCAGGCATCGGTGATCTGATGTTGACCTGCACTGGCGATCTCTCGCGCAACCGCCGGGTTGGGTTTGCGCTCGCCCAGGGGCACTCGCTCGAGGACGCGGTTGCGGCGCTCGGGCATGTCGCCGAAGGCGTGAAGACGACAGTCGCTGTCCGCGAACTGGCGCGTATTCATGCGATCGACATGCCGATCGTCGAAGCCGTTTACGCCGTGCTCTTTGAGAAGATTTCGGTGCGCGCCGTGGTCGAGGCCTTACTCGCCCGGGAATCACGCCCCGAAACTCGGTAACCTATCGAGCCCGAATCCGGAAACTGCCATGGAAGACGATCGACTGTTGCCGCGAGCCCCTTCGATCTGCGTCTTCTGCGGCGCTCGTCCAGGCAGCGATCCCGCATTTTTAGCCCTCGCCCGATCCATGGGGGTGGCCTTGGCACAACGTGGCTGGACCCTTATTTTTGGCGGCGGACATGTCGGCATGATGGGCGAGGTGGCCGATGCCGTCATCGGGGCTGGCGGGCGAGCGATTGGGGTGATTCCCCAGCGTCTGCTCGAGCGCGAGGTGGCGCACACCCGCCTCGATCGGCTCGAAGTCGTTGCCGATATGCCGGTTCGAAAGACTCGCCTGATAGAACTCGCGGATGCCTTCGTGGCACTCCCCGGGGGGTTTGGCACCCTGGACGAGCTGTTTGAGGTGCTGACACTGAGCCAGCTTCGCTACATCGCAAAGCCAATGGCCCTGACCGGCGTTCAGGGTTTTTGGTCGGGCCTGGATACGTTTTCGCGAACCCTGCTTGGCCACGGTTACATCAGCCCCAGCGACTGGTCCCAGGTTGGCCAGTTTGATGGGGAACATGCCGTCGAGCAGACCCTGGACTGGCTCGGTCAGCGGCTTGGTCAGCGCAGCGATCCGTCGGCTTTGCCCCCCTCGGACCAGCCGAGCTGACGCCACGCTTCGTACGTGGTGATTGCGACCGCATTGGCGAGGTTAAGGCTGCGGTTGCCTGGTCGCATGGGTAACCGCAGGCGTTGCGACGGATCAATCGTTTCGAGGACCTTGGGTGGCAAGCCCGCAGTCTCGCAGCCAAAGACCAAAACGTCATCGGGCTGGTAGGAGACCTCGTCGTGGCGGCGCGTCCCGCGGGTGGTCAGCGCAAACAGCCGAGCCGGATCTGGCTGGCGGAGTTGCACAAAGGACGTCCAATCGGCGTGCACTTTGACCGTCGCGTATTCGTGATAGTCGAGCCCGGCACGACGCAACTGGGCATCATCAAGACGAAACCCCAGGGGCTCAATCAAATGCAGCCGAGCGCCGGCGTTGGCGCAAAGCCGGATGATGTTGCCGGTGTTGGGGGGGATTTCCGGATGAACCAGAACGATATCGAACACCCGAATAGTTTAACCATCTGGGCCAACTGAAAGACCGGGCATGAACCTTCAGCGGATCGAATGGGCGCGCGCGATGACCAGCGCGATGACCGTTCGAGCGCCCTGTGCGCGTAGGGCGCGAGCGGCTTCGCGAAGGGTCGATCCCGTCGTCATGACGTCGTCGATTAACAGAATCGATTGCCCTGCGGCTCTGGGTTGGGCGACAAAGGCCCCTTGCAGGTTGCGACGGCGAGCTTGTTGGTCGAGTCCGGCTTGCTCGGGGGTATCGCGAGTTCGCGCAAGTAGTTTGGGTTGAAATCTGCGCTGGCGTTCAAGGCCGAGCACCCTGGCCAGTGGTGCGGCTAAGTGCGCGGTGTGATCAAACCCGCGCTCGACCAGGCGCCTCGAGGAGGGTGGGATCGCAATGATTCGGTTGACCCGGGGGGCCAGCGCGAGCCCTTGCGGGATCAGTAATGCGCCAAGCGGTGCGGCCAAGGCGGGGTCGCCACCGTATTTCATGGCCGTGATCCAGCGGTCGAGCGGGGGTGCGTAGTCACAGGCGGCGTAGATCGAATCCAGACCTGAGTCGGCTTCGAGGGGTTCGAGGGGTTCGAGGGGTCTGTGGGGTTTGAGGGCCTGGGGGGTTTCACGGGCCTCACAGATCTGACATAGCGGTTCGATCCCGACCGCTGAAGGTTGCGCGGGGGAGAGTCGCCGCGCGCAGTGCCGACAGCGCTGGACTTTGCGCCCCGGCAGGGCGATTAGGCAACCGGCACAAAGGCCGAGACCCGCAGCGTCAACAGTGCGGGCTTCGCAAAGTGCGCAATGCCTTGGCATCCAGTCGTCGAGCAGGCGAAGAAAGAAGGGATGAAGACGCTTTGCAAGCATGGGACTGCATCGTGCGCGGTCTACGTTGCCGTGTCGTTGACGCGAGTCGGCATTCGGTCGATAGTTTGCCCCAATGAACTCTATGACCGGCTTGAGCCTATCCGCCGTTCGGCGTCAGTTCGACCGGCGCGCGCCGCGGGCGGCCGATGCCGACTTTCTTCACCGCGAGGTCGAACAGCGGATGGTGGACCGCCTTGATCCGGTTCGGCTCAGCCCTTCCCGGATTCTTGATGCCGGCTGTGGGTATGGCGCCGGCTTGTCCATTTTGGGTGAACGCTACCCTGAGGCCTTGGTGGTGGGGGCCGATCTCTCTTTTGCGATGGTCGATCGGGCCAGCCAGGAATATTCCGCATGTGTGGTTAGCGCGGATCTGCAGGCGCTGCCATTCGCCAACGCCCGCCTTGATTTGGTGTGGTCAAACCTCGCATTGCACTGGTGCCCCGACCCCGGGGTGGCGCTTGCCGAATGGAGCCGGGTGCTGCGCGCTGACGGCCTTTTGATGTTCAGCGCCTACGGGGTCGACAGCTTTAAAGAGTTGCGGCGGCTGGGTTGGTCAACCCAGCGTTTTCCCGATATGCACGATTTAGGGGACGCGCTGATTCGAACGGGGTTTTCGGCCCCTGTCATGGACATGGAACCCCTGACGCTGACATGGCGTGACCCAATCCGGGCCTTGGCCGATTTGCGGGCACTGGGGGGGCACGCACTTGAAGCCCGGTCGCCGGGCCTGCGCGGTCGGGTCCGCAAGCAGCAATGGCTCGACACCTGGGTTCAGGACGCCCAGGACGCTCAGGACCCTCGCACCCTATCAGTCACGATTGAATTGATTTATGGCCACGCCTGGTGCTCACCGGCTTCGAAGCTCGAGCCCGGAACGGCCCGGGTCGAGTTCATTCGGGGCGGGCGCTAAATCAGCCGTGGACGCGGGTTTGCGCCGATGCCCCAAAATTGTGCGACGAAGGGTCACAGAAAAAA
>CAIPGD010000495.1 GCA_903864485.1 uncultured bacterium
CCGGAGGATCGATCCCAGAACTGATCCCAGAACTGATACCAGAACTGATCCCAGAACTGATCCCAGAACTGATCCCAGAACTGATCCCAGAAGCGATCTCAAACCTGATCGAGCTGATCCGCGAGATGATTAAAATCTCTGGCATGAAATGTATTGGCGGGCGAGGGAGAGACGTCTTTGGGGTGTTGGGCTCCAAACTCAAAACGGCGTTCGACGTAAGCCGTCTGTAGTCCACAGGCGTGCGCTGCATCCAGATCGTCTTGGTGAGCCGCGACCAACATAACCTGGTTTGGCGCCAGATCGAAAGTCCTCGCAACGCCGAGATAGGTGTCTGGATCAGGCTTGTAGGCCCGAAAGACTTCGGCGCTCAGGATGCAATCCCAGGGTAGTCCAGCGTTCTTGGCCATATTGGTCAGCAGGCCGATATTGCCATTCGAGAGCGTACAAATCGTATAACGACGCTTGAGTCGTTGCAGTCCTTCAACGCTGTCTGCCCACGGAGACAGCCGGTGCCAAGCGCGGTTGAGGTGCTGGCGCTCTGGTTCATCTAGATGGTCCATGCCAAATTTCGGAAGAATATCGTCCAGAATCAGGCGGTGAAGGTCGTCGATTCGGGTCCATGGCATTTCGCCGCTTCTGACACGGGCCATTGCGGGTTGATAGCCCGCACGCCAGGCATTTGCGAACGCATGCCCATCGATCGATGGATATAGCGTCTCCAACTCCCGAACGATACTGCCGTGCCAGTCGACAACGGTACCAAAGACGTCAAACGCGATGACCTTTGTCGCCACAGGCGATTGATGAGGTTGAGCAAGTGGTCTCATTTCAATTTTTTAAATAAATTGGCGCGGCCAGACGTGGATTTGATGGTTGTAACTAATCGATATTTTTTATATTGAAGTTTGAAATAATCATGGACATTTGATTTACATGCCTCAGACTCGCTCGATACACCCCGTTTCGGGGTTTGGGGATGGCAATGAAATATCATCTTGAGCAATCCAACCTTTCGATTTATGAGCGACGCCTCGACGCATTGGGCGCACTCCTGGATCGGGAAATTCACGCAATCCTAGTGCATGTAGCCCACGAGACGCCGATGGCGAAGCGCGGCGAGTTGCATTCGTTGATTCCAAAGAAAGTACTGGCCCGCCTGTCGAACAGCGTGCGCAAGAACGCGCGGGACCTGCTCGAACTGTATTCCTACCGACTTCGTTTGCGGTCTCAGGCCACCGGCGTCGAGATCCCGGCCGATATGCTGGCCTATGCGCAGATGCTCGATCAGGCGCTCAAGGATGAGCAGACTTTGCACTGAACGGAATATCTAGAGAAGTTGTCGGCCGTTTGGGGCAAAACGCACAGCGCTACGTCCAAACGAGAATGATTGTCATTTAGAATGTGGGCCTCCCTTGTTTGAGTGAGGCCCATCGATGAGAGTGTCTGTTCTGGCCGTTTCGCTGTGGTGCGCGATCGGCGCATCGCTGAGCGCCTGTAGTAAACCCCCTGAAGCCCCGGTGAGCGCCGTTCTGGTGGGCCAGAAGGCGTTCAGTGATCCATCACTTTCGGCATCCGGAGCGCAGTCATGCGCCAGTTGTCACGCAGCCGCAACAGGACACTCCGCGCCCAACGATTTGGCCGCCCAGTTCGGCGGGATCGATCTGAAGGTTCAGGGCCTGCGCAATTCGCAACCGGTCCGTTACCTGGCCACCAACACCGAGTTTCACTTTGACGATGAGGGCACGCCGACCGGCGGGTTTTTCTGGGACGGGCGCGCCGATTCACTCAACGCTCAGACCGCTGGTCCGCTGCTCGGAGCGCGCGAGCTGGCCAATAAGGACAAGGCGGCGGTTGTTCAGCGGATTGCCGCGTCCACCTGGGCCCCAGACTTTAAGCGTCTCTATGGCGCCGAAGTCTTCAAGGACGTCGATGGCGCCTTCGACAAACTCGGCTTGGCCCTGAAGGCGTTTCAAAGCCAAGGCCCGGAGTTCAATGCTTTCACAAGCAAATACGACGAAGTGTTACGAGGTAACGCCACGCTGAGCGCCCAGGAAGCGCGAGGACTCGAATGGTTCAACGACCCGAAAAAAGGCAACTGCGCGTCCTGCCATCCTTCTACTAAAGCGCAGGACGGTAGTCATCCGCTTTTTACGGATTTCACCTACGACAACCTTGGTGTGCCCCGTAACCCCGAGATTCTCGCGAATGCCGATCCCGCTTACTTTGACCTCGGGCTGTGCGCCCGAACCAATGCCAAGGGTCAGCAGGATCTTGCGCACCGGACCGACCTATGTGGTGCCTTCAAGGTCCCGACATTGCGCAATGTCGACTTGCGTAGAGCCTATTTTCATAACGGTCGCTTCAAGTCCCTGCGAGAGACCCTGGTCTTTTACGTTCAGCG
>CAIPGD010000496.1 GCA_903864485.1 uncultured bacterium
ATAACGTTGCATGGCGCTGGTTGATTTCTTCGCCGGACACCCTGCGTCAGCGGGTGACATTCGCTCTGTCCGAAATCATCGTGATCGGCGTTGACGGGCTCGATAACACCGGCGGATGGAAGGCCTTTGGCGGCGCAGCCTGGCTCGACATGCTCGATGCCAATGCGTTTGGAAACCTGCGAACCCTCCTGCAGCAAGTCAGCACGTCGCTGCAGATGGGCGCCTTTCTGACGTTCAGAGGCAATGCCAAAGCATCAGCAACGACGGGCGCGGTCCCGGACGAAAACTACGCTCGCGAATTGATGCAGCTATTCATGATTGGCCTGGTCGAGCTTAATCTGGACGGCACGCCCCGGCTGGTCAACGGTCAGCCAATAGAAACCTACGCTCAAACCGATATCTCGGGACTGGCCCGGGTTTTTACGGGTTGGGATATCGATTATGCAGGCGCGAACAGTGACATCCCTGATCATCTTCGCCGCCCCATGTTGCAGGTAGCCAGCCGCTATGAAACGGGCGCCAAATCCTTCTTGGGTCTGACAATTCCTGCGGGTACCGAAGCCACCAAATCCTTGACGATGGCCCTCGACCATCTCTATGCGCACGCCAATGTGCCGCCGTTCTGGAGCCGTCAACTCATTCAACGCCTCGTCACGAGCAACCCAACCCCGGCATATGTTGAGCGGGTTGCCCGCGTCTTTCAAAATGATGGGGCCGGACAACGCGGCAATCTGTCTGCAGTGATCCGCGCAATTCTTCTCGACGTTGAAGCCAGAACCGACAATCCCTCCGAACAGCCGACGGCAGGCAAAGTACGTGAACCCATTTTGCGCCTGCTCGCCTGGGCACGCGCATGGGGAGTGCGATCAGCCTCTGATACCTGGGCGGTGGGCAACACCTCTGACCCCGCGACCCGATTGGGTCAAAGCCCACTGCGTTCACCCTCGGTCTTCAACTTTTTCAGGCCCGCCTACGTACCGCCGAACAGCGCGTTTTCAACGAGCGGGCTGGTAGCGCCCGAGCTCCAACTGACCAATGAGTCCACCGTCGCGGGCTATCTGAATTTTATGCAGTCACTGGTGGCTGGATCGATTGGCGATATCGTTCCAGACTACAGCACCTTATTAACACTTGCCGATAACCCAGCCGCACTCGTCTCAGAAATCAATACTGTGATGGCGGCGGGTCAGCTGAATGCGGCAACGCAGACCCTGATCGCCAGCGCCATTAACGCGATGTCCCGAGCTAACGACGCTGCGATGCGACAACGGGTGAATGCGGCCATGCTGTTGGTGCTGGCAGCACCTGAGTTTGTGGTCCTGAAATAAGTCAGCGTCAAACAGGCGACCGTGATGAAAAAACCCATCTTCTCCGCGGCGTCACGACGAGCGTTTCTGCGCCACAGTCGAGACCTCAGCATCGCCGGTATGGCAACCCCTTGGGCACTCAATCTGGCCACAATGGCCGAGGCCGCAGCCGCTACCGCAAGCGACTACAAGGCGCTGGTCTGCGTCTTTCTCTACGGGGGAAATGACTACGGAAACACGCTGATCCCGGTCGATACAACCCACTACCCACTCTATAAAGCGCAGCGACCAACGCTCGCCATCTCAGCCGATGCTTTGGCTGCCACCACCCTGAATCCAATCACACCGCCCTTGGACCGCAATGGCGAGACCTACAGCTATGCACTTGCCCCCGGGCTTCTGCCCCTGATGCCACTCTGGCAAGCCGGCCAGATGGCTGTCATGCTAAACGTCGGTACGCTCATACAGCCCACTACCAAAGCGCAGTATCTTGCGAAATCCGTCAAGCTACCGCCTAAGCTTTTTTCGCATAACGACCAGCAATCGTACTGGCAAGCCTCGGCGCCCGAAGGGGCCCCATCGGGTTGGGGTGGGCGAATGGGCGATCTCTTGCAATCGGGAAACGGATTGTCAACGTTTACCTGCGTCAATGTCTCGGGTAACGCAGTCTTCGTAAGCGGCGGCAATGCTGCTCAGTATCAGGTCTCCACTTCAGGTTCTGTTGCCATCAACGGTATCAAGAGCGCTATGTATGGCTCAACCGTCGCATCTGATGCGCTGCGGACGCTGCTGACTAGCCAGCGCAGCAACTGGTTCGAGGCCGAGTACGGACGGGTCTCCCGACGCTCAATCGACGCCAACGAAGTCTTGAGCAAAGCCCTGGCTGGCGCTCCAAGTTTCGCGACAAATTTCCCGAGTGGCAATAGCCTCGCCGATCAGTTAAAGCTGGTCGCACGAATGATCGTCTCCGCCGACGCAATTCAGGCCAAGCGACAAGTATTTTTCGTGTCACTCGGCGGATTCGATAATCATGACGGCATTCTGACCGTCCACCCCGGGCTAATGGACAAGGTCGGACAGGCGCTATCAGCCTTTTATTCCGTGCTGTCCGCTCAAGGTGTCGCGCAACAGGTCACGAGTTTTACCGCGTCTGATTTCGGGCGAACCCTTGCAGGCAACAACGACGGTTCTGACCACGGATGGGGGAGCATGCATTTTGTCGTGGGCGGCGCCGTCCGGGGGCAACGCTTCTACGGCACCGCACCCATCGTTGCCAACAATGGCGCCGACGACGTTGGTCAGGGAAGGCTCTTACCAAGCACCTCGGTTGATCAGTACGCGGCCACCCTCGCAAAATGGTTTGGGCTGAGCGATTCTCAGCTGCTTGAGGTCCTACCCAGCCTGGTCAACTTTAACGCCAGTCAGCGCACACTTGGGTTTGTTTGAGAGCGGGCAGCTTACGCCGCCGTGGCCTTGACCAACATGTAGACCGCGACGCAAAAGAGCAGCGCTGCGAACGCCCGTTGAATTTGGGCGGGATGTAACCTGTGGGAGATTCTCCGACCGAATAACATGCCCAAAACCATTGCGGCGACAAACGCACTTGTTTCAAACACGGGTGGCTTTGCCCCACTCAAGATCGAGTTGACGACACCCCCGCTGCCGACCAGGGTAATCACGAACAAGGAAGTTGCGACAATCCCAGGGACCGCAAGATGGGTGAAGCGTCGCATCAGTGGGACGATGAGAAACCCACCGCCCACGCCCAGTAACCCAGTCATGATCCCGGTCAACATGCCGATCGCCGCCAACACCGTCGCGGCCGCTGGTGTCCAGATGAACTTTCCGGTGTCTGCGTTAATTAAAGCTAACCGCAAGCCTTCCTCATCGATGGCGGAGTTGCTTCGGCGCGATTGTTGAAAAAACCTCCAGGACACGATGAGCATCAGGCAGGAAAATCCCCCCATGAGTAGATACTGGGGTAAGAGGTGAGCCCAATACTGACCGAGGCGAGTGAGAGGAATTCCACAAATCGCCATCAGAATGGCGGCCTTGTAACGGACGAGGCGATGTTTAAATCCATCGATCGCGCCGACAGCGGCCCCGACCGCGACCGCAATTAACGCGACGGGCGCTGCTTGCTGCATGTTCCAGTGCATCCCGGCAACGAGCACCGGTACCGCAAGAATCCCGCCACCGGCGCCAGTCAACCCCATGACAGCCCCGATCAAAACTCCCAAAACCATCACCAGGGTCATGGCCTCGTTCCCCATTAAACCGCCATCGATGAATTTTTCAACGATTGGTGGTCTCAGGGAATAGGGTCGCAGTGGGGCGGGCGCCTTGATTGGGTGGCGTTTGTGTCAACTCGGTACCCTTCGATCGATCCACTCGAAAATGGCCATACCGACGAGCATGGCCAACACAAAAATCGCCGCTTTGGGCTGTCCAGTGGCCAAGGACACCAGGGCGGGCCCGGGGCAAAAACCAGCCAGGCCCCAACCCGCACCAAACAGCGCTGCGCCCACAATTAGACGGCGGTCGATCTGATCTGCCGTGGGCAGGCGCATGGCGTCGCCCAGAAAGCTCGTGGTTTTCTTCTTCGCGAGTGCAAAGGCAATGACGCCAACCGCAATCGCGCCACCCATCACGAGCGCAAGTGACGGGTCCCAGGGGCCCAACAAATCGAGAAACCCAAGCACTTTGCCAGGGTCTGTCATTCCGGAGAGCAATAATCCCAGTCCAAACAGGAGACCAACGACAAATTCACTCAGCCGATGTTGCACGCTCGTTCTCCTTAAAAGAGGTGGCGCGCAATAGCGAGCACCGCGAATCCCACACCCATAAACGTCAAGGTAGACATCAGCGAACGGGGTGATAGGCGGGACAGGCCACAGACTCCGTGGCCGCTCGTACAGCCAGACCCATAGCGCGTGCCAAATCCCACCAGCAGGCCTGCGCTTACGATGGTGAGAAAGTTCGAGTCAATTCGAGGCACTGCCAGCGCGGCCTTAATGCTCTCTGGAAAGATGAGTGCTCCGAGCATGGGCGCGACAGCCATTCCGAGGATGAACGCGACCCGCCAGGCGACATCGCCACTGCGGGGTGTGAGCAAGCCGCCCAAAATGCCGCTGACCCCCAGGATTCGGCCATTGACCAGAATGAACATTGCGGCTGCAAGGCCCAGTAAAAGCCCGCCAGCGAGTGACGCCGAGGGAGTGAAATGGCTCCAGTCAATCGTCATGGTGATCCTCTTTTTGCGGGCAAAACTGCTCGTAAAGGACCTCAAGCACCGCGAGGGCCTGCGGGCTCGTGACGCGGTAGTAAATGTATTTGCCCTCGCGACGGGTATTTACCAAACCCTCAGCGCGCAGAACCGTGAGTTGTTGCGAAAGGGTCGGTTGAGTGATTCCGAGAAGCGCCTCAATCTCGCCCACGCGCATCTCGCCTTGGGATAACTGACAGAGAATCAGCAACCGATCTGGGTTGCCAAGCGTCTTCATGAGCTGACAGGCTTGTGCGGCGGCCTGCCGCATTAGCATCAGCTCGAGTGCGAGTGTATTCAATTAGTTTTTTTATAGATAATCTATGAATACTCTATTTTACAACTAACTATATGTCAATGTATCGTTTGCCACGCTCCAACTCGCCGGCCCTATCAGCGGTCAACGACCTCTCTCGGAGACCATAATGAAATCAAGATCGGTTAGCCCCAAGGTGCACCCCTTGTTCGACGAGGCCACGTGGACGGTGACGTATGTGGTTCACAGCGGGCAAGGTAGCGCCTGCGCGATTATTGATTCTGTTCTCGACTATGACCCGAAGTCTGGCCGCACCCGGACCGTGTCCGCCGATCGGGTCATCGACTACGTTGAAGACAATGGACTGAACGTGGCCTGGATTCTTGAGACACACGCTCATGCCGACCATCTGAGTGCTGCCCCCAACTTGAAAGAGCGCCTGGGCGGCAAGATCGCGATTGGCGAACACATCACCCGCGTCCAAGAGGTGTTCAAGGAAATCTTTGATCTGGAGCCGCAATTTCGCACTGATGGCTCGCAATTTGATCGATTGCTGGTAGATGAAGAAGAAATTCAGATCGGCGAATTAACTGCAAAGGTCTTGTACGTTCCAGGCCATACGCCCGCCTGTGTGGCCTATCAAATTGGGGATGCGGTGTTCGTCGGCGATACGATGTTCATGCCTGACGTGGGCACAGCGCGTTGTGACTTCCCCGGGGGTGACGCCAAGACCCTATATGCATCGGTGCGCAAGCTCCTCAGACTTCCTCCGCAGACGCGACTGTTCATGTGTCACGACTACCCGCCCAATCATCGAACGGTGGCTTTCGAGACGACGGTGGCCGCGCAGCGCGAGAAGAACATACATGTTCACGACGGTGTTTCCGAAGCCGAGTTTATTGCGATCCGCAGTCAGCGCGATGCGGCTCTGGAAATGCCGGTGCTGATTCTTCCTGCGGTTCAAATCAACATCCGTGCGGGCGAGATGCCACCCAAAGAAAGTAACGGAATTGCCTACCTCAAAATCCCCTTAAACGCGCTCTGAATATGTCTGGATTCAACTATCCTCAAGAAATGTGGGATGAACGGTTCTCCACACCCGAGTTATTCGGCGAGGAACCCAACGCCTTTTTGGCATCGCAGGCGCACCGTTTTCCTTCAGGCAAGGCCCTGGCCCTCGCCCTCGCCGATGGGGAGGGCCGAAATAGTGTTTGGTTGGCCACGATGGCATGTCCGCTTTGGTGGGCTTCGTTGCGATCAAACCATGACTGAAATTCGTCATCTGGTGTTTCAGTGCTGCAATGCCACCAGTCGGGTACCTGAGAGGCCATGAAACGCTTTCAGCCATTGATTTTTGCCCTATTGATGGGCTTCATGATGTCCCTCGCCCTAACCCTGCTGATCACCGTCGTTCGATTGGGGTTCGTGGAGAGTTTGATTCGTGAATGGATAAGGGTTTGGTCTTACGCCTACCCCGCGGCAGTTGGGTGCATATTCGTGTTTCGACCGTTGGCTGCAAGCCTGACCGAACGAATCATCGCTCGTCTCGAAAAATAGAATCATCCGAACCATCGCTAGCCCAGACTTCGCGCAAGAAACCCGCTCTAATTCATGGATCTGTTCGCTGGTTGTGGGTCTTCCCACTCTCAGTAGCGATACCTCTACTGATGCGATTTGGTAGTGCGCAAGTAAGGTAGCTTGATATCAATAGCACCGTATTTTTCGCGTGCCTGATCGTCATTGAGGGTAAGTGCCACGATCACATCTTGCCCGACGGTCCAATTGGCCGGGGTTGCCAAAGGCTCGTTAAAGGTCAGCTGCAGTGCGTCGAGTGCACGCAAAACTTCAGCAAAATTTCGGCCAACAGACATCGGATAGGTCATTGACAGTTTGAGTTTTTTGTCTGGGCCAACAATAAACACGGATCGGACCGTCGCAGTATGGGCAGCGGTACGGCCATCGGGGAGATAAGCCTCAGCGGGCAGCATGTCAAAGGCCTTTGACACCGCTAAGTCTTCGTCCGCAATGATGGGGAAATCGGCAGTCGCCCTCGCAAACCCTTCAATGTCTGCCTTCCACTTTTTGTGCGACTCAACCCCGTCAACTGAGACGCCAATGACCTTGGTTCCGCGTTTGGCCCATTCGCTAGCAAGTTGGGCGACTGCACCGAACTCCGTAGTGCAAACTGGTGTGAAGTCCTTAGGATGGGAAAATAGGATTGCCCAACCTTCTCCAATCCAGTCGTGAAAGACAATGTTGCCTTGATCAGTTTCCGCAGTGAAGTTCGGAACTTGGTCGTTGATTCTTAGTGCCATGGCACTAACCCCTTGAATAATTTTCGTAGTCCAAGTTTGCCAGAAGTCTGGCCAACCAATCCGTAAAACCGCTCGACCAACCCACCTTTGCAAAGTTACGGTTGCCCGCGAAAGTGCGGCGCTGCTCTACCTAGTCAAGGGAGCACGGTTGTGGACAAAAGATTGGTCGGGACGGCGGGATTCGAACTCGCGACCCCTTGCACCCCATGCAAGTGCGCTACCAGGCTGCGCTACGCCCCGAAGAGCGTGACTCTAACATGATTCAAGGCCCCCTCAGGGCAGCCCATCGAAGTTAAGCAGTGCAAGCGCCGCATTGAGTTCACGGCGGATTTCGATCAGATCCAGACCCGATGCAACCAGTGGCGACTGCGCCGCCAACTCATGCGGATGGCTACCAACAGCTATATCCTCAGCCTCAGACGCACCCTCAGAAACAGCCTCGAGCGGCGCGAACAAATCCGGCGGGAAGGCAACGCCCACAAGCGCTGCATCGGCGCTCGCCTGAGCGATTAGATCGGCGTTCAGCTTTGCCTTGGAGCCCTTTTCGATCAGGCGATTGCGTGCACCACTGATCGTGAACCCCTCTTCATACAGAAGCTCACGGATTCGGCGCACCAAAAGCACTTCATGATGCTGGTAGTAACGACGGTTGCCGCTGCGCTTCATCGGCCGCAGCTGGGTGAATTCCTGCTCCCAGTAGCGCAGCACGTGGGGCTTGAGGGAACAGAGCTCTGCCACTTCTCCAATGCTGAAATAACGCTTCGGCGGGATGACCGGCAGCGTCACTTTTGCGTTCGGATGGGTCGTGGGCGTCGGCATGGCTTTAGCTTGGATCGACTCGGCTCGTGTTAACTATTCTCAGGACCGCTCGACGAGATTTTTCAACTTTGGGCTGGCATGAAAGGTCACAACCCGTCGGGCGGAAATCGGGATCGTCTCGCCCGTCTTGGGGTTACGACCGGGTCGTTGCGGCTTGTCGCGCAACTGAAAATTACCAAAGCCAGACAACTTGACGCCGTCCCCTTGCTCGAGCGCAAGGCAGAGTTCATCAAAGAACGTCTCGACCATATCCTTCGATTCGCGCTTGTTCAAACCAACCCGCTCGAAGAGCAATTCTGCGAGCTCGGCCTTCGTCAGCGTGAATCCCTCGCCGCCCTCCTGGCTACGATCCTCAACCCCGTCCATGCTATCCCCGTAGGCGCGCGCCGCAATGTTGTGCCGCAGCGCCGATGGCGTCGCGCAGTGCTCGTTCAATCTCTTCGTCATTCAAAGTTCTCGAATTGTCTTGAAAGACAAATCGGAACGCAAGACTTTTCTCGTTATTTTCCAGTCCTTTACCGCGATATTCATCGAAAGGCCAGCAACTCTGCAGCAAACCCGGAACGGCCGCCTCGATTGCTTGCCGCAACTTCGATACCAAACTCTGCGCGGAGCAATCGCGTCCGACCACCAAGGCCAGGTCACGAACGACCTGGGGAAACTTTGAAGGTTCGTGGGGTTTAACCACGGACACAGCGAGTAGAGGCTCGACATCGAGTTCGAACACAATCGGCGCTCTGGGGAGATCGAGCGAACTTGTTAAGCGCGGGTGGAGTTCCCCGATCCAGCCCACAGGCTGGCCATGCAAATGCACACGCGCGCTGCGTCCAGGGTGCAAGGCCGTCCCGATTGACTCGGCGCTCGCACCACCTGGTGACTCGGAGGTCAGCCCGGCAGAAGTCACCGGCTCGAAGGTCAGCGCATCGTAGGCAAATGATCCATGCGGGCCGTTGGCCCCCAACAAGACCTCGAGATCTGCTTTAGCATCATAAAAATCGACCGTACGACTCGGCAGTCCCCACTGCGGTTCGCCGCTATCGCCAAACGCGAGCGCGGCGATGCGCAAAGGCTGTTCGATGCCGGCAACTTCAAACGCATCCCCTGCCTTGCCCGGCACACGCAGGAATACACGGCCTGACTCGAAAAGTCTCACGCGCTGCGCGCTGCGATTGAGATTACGTTGCAGCGTCTCGAGAAGGCCACCAATCAGGGTGGTGCGCATAACATCGAGGGGTTCGGCAATTGGGTTCAGCAACCGAATGCCCTGCGATAGCCCAAGTGCCTGCTCGCCCGCGCTGGATACAAAGCTGAAATTGATGATCTCTTGATAATCGCGTGCTGCGAGCGCGCGCTTAAGGTTCAATAACGTGCGGCGCTCACCTGGCACAGCAGCCAGATTGGCTGGGGCCAAGGGTGCTCGCAGCGGCAGACTATCGAAGCCCCGGATTCGGGCCACTTCTTCAATCAGGTCTTCCTCGATTGCGAGGTCAAAACGCCAACTTGGAGGAACCACTGTGATCGTCGCCTCCGACAGGGCATCGTTGGTCGTCGCGCCATTGGCCGTCCAAGCAAATCCCAGACGATCGAACACAGCAGCACAATCATTCTGGTTGAGCGAAAGACCAAGTATCCGATTGGCCCTTGCCACCCTCATCGTCACGGGTGGGCGCTCCGGCAAGGCGGTGATTTGGTCATCGATCGGGCCCGCCTGGCCACCACAGATCTCGAGTATCAACCCACTCAGATAGTCGAGATGCTCAACCGTTGTCTGGGCGTCGACGCCGCGCTCAAACCGGTGTCCGGCATCGGTCACGAAGTTAAATCTGCGTGCGCGCCCCGCAATCGCGGTGGGCCACCAGAACGCCGCTTCGACATAAATATCGGTGGTTTCCAACGAAACGGCCGCCGCCTCACCCCCCATGATTCCAGCGAGACTTTCGGGGCCTTCGCTTGCTGCAATGACGCCCACGTCGGGCGCCAGTTTCACGGTCTGGCCATTGAGCAGGGTCAGGGATTCGTCCGCATGCGCCCAACGCACGGTCAAACCCTGCGAGGCGTCCCCCAGCTTGTTCAGATCAAATACGTGAGTCGGCCGACCCAACTCCAGCATCACATAGTTCGACAGATCCACGAGGGCCGAAATACTTCGTTGACCAGCGCGCTCGAGTCGTGACCGAATCCAGTCGGGCGTCGCGGCGCGCGCGTTGACGCCCCGAATCACCCGCCCCGAAAAGCGGCCACAGAGGTCAGGTGCTTCGATGCGAACCGCCAAGCGGTCGGTCAATGTCGGAATCACCGCGGGACGGGTCGGCAGTTGAATTGGGGCCCCGGTGAGCGCGGACACCTCTCGCGCGACACCAACGATCGACAAACAATCCGCTCGGTTAGGCGTGAGTTTCAGCTCGAACACGGTGTCGTCCAGGGCCAGCGCCTCGCGGATATCCTGTCCATTGACCAGTGCCACGTCGAGCGCCAACAAGCCGCCGTGGTCAGTCGACAGGCCAAGCTC
>CAIPGD010000497.1 GCA_903864485.1 uncultured bacterium
CGCTTCTCTGGCTGCACAGTGGTTGGCGCGCAATTTCAAACAACCGGCGACTCAGGTCGTCCCGATCGGTGTCGGGGCGACGATTGACTTTATCCGCGAAGTCGCCTCCCTGGCCCATATTGATGCGGAAGCGTTTTTAGCGCGCCATCCCTCAAGAGCAACCTGGTACGCCCGTTCAGTCGACTCGACCTACCTGACCGGCAAACGTGTATTCATTTTCGGTGACGCCAGCCATGCGATCGCGGCTGCCCGATTCGCTGCCCGTGAACTGGGCTTCACCGTGGTCGGACTAGGCACCTACAGCCGGGAATTTGCCCGCGAGATTCGCGAAGCGGCCAAGCTCTACAACGTCGAAGCGCTGATCACCGACGACTACCTCGACGTCGAGGCGCGGGTCGCCGAGTTGCAGCCCGAGTTGGTACTCGGCACTCAAATGGAGCGGCACATCGCAAAGCGTCTTGGAGTGCCTTGCGCGGTGATTTCGGCGCCGGTTCACGTTCAGGACTTTCCAGCGCGCTACGCCCCCCAAATGGGTTTTGAGGGGGCCAATGTGCTCTTCGACACCTGGGTTCATCCGCTGATGATGGGTCTCGAAGAGCACCTGTTGGGGATGTTCCGGGAAGACTTTGAGTTCCATGAAGGCGCAGCACCATCGCACCTCGGTCGCCACTCGCCCACCCCGGCCCCAGGGGCTGGTGCCGCGATCGCTCCACAACTGCACGACGCCCCCTCGCTGATGCCGATCCACGCGGACGCCATCGTCCTCGAAGCAGCCCTGCTAAAGCCAGAGAAACATCTGTCGCAGGCCCCGTTGTCTCAGCCCCCGGAATCGCGGGGCCCAGCTCAGTGGATCCATGAGGCCGAACTAGAACTCAAAAAAATCCCGTTCTTTGTTCGAGGCAAAGCACGACGTAACACCGAGCGGTATGCCCTTGAAAAAGGTTTGTCCACCATCACCGTCGAGACCCTCTATGACGCCAAAGCACATTTCGGTCGCTGAAGCGTCACCGAGCCATTCACCGATTCTCAAGAACTAGGCTTTCCTTATGAATGTCTCCAGCGTACCGATTGCAGAAATCAAACGTCCCCCCCGACCTGATGGCGCTGGGAGCCTGCAGGTCAAGCTCGACCCGAATTTAAAAATCGGCAACGCGAAGGTCTTTGCCGTTTATGGCAAGGGTGGCATCGGTAAGAGCACCACCTCTTCGAACCTGTCGGTCGCCTTCACCAAGCTCGGTAAGCGGGTACTGCAGATCGGCTGTGACCCGAAGCACGACTCGACCTTCACGTTGACCAAAAAACTGATGCCAACCGTCATCGACGTCCTCGAATCGGTCGACTTTCATGCCGAAGAACTGCGGGTCGAAGATTTTGTCTACGAAGGCTACAGCGGGGTCATGTGCGTTGAAGCTGGCGGCCCGCCAGCGGGGACGGGATGCGGTGGCTACGTGGTCGGTCAGACGGTGAAGCTGCTCAAAGAACACCATCTGCTCGAAGACACCGATGTGGTCATTTTTGACGTCCTTGGCGATGTGGTTTGTGGCGGATTTGCGGCCCCTCTGCAACACGCCGACCGGGCGCTGATCGTGACAGCCAATGATTTTGATTCGATTTTTGCAATGAATCGGATCGTTCAGGCGATCAATGCCAAGGCGAAGAACTACAACGTCCGCCTCGGAGGCGTTATCGCCAATCGAAGTCGTGACACGGACCAGATCGATAAATTTAATGATCGAGTTGGACTGAAGCGGATGGCGCACTTCCCAGACCTGGATGTGATCCGGCGCAGCCG
>CAIPGD010000498.1 GCA_903864485.1 uncultured bacterium
GCAGCCTCGCGAAATTGAGAAAATTGTGACTGCAGCAAAATGAGTGGTGGCTTGGCGCCGGAGCGGTGCTCTATCTTAGGGCGTCAACCCCGTGCATTCGCTTTTTTGTGTTTGGTTCGAGATGAGCGTAAACCCTAGTATTCATGGCGCGGGCTTGACCAAGCGGATTTTTCCGTTGCTCTGGGTGGTTCTGCTTGGGGTCGTTCTAGGGGTGGGGACGGCCTGGTGGGCCATCCGAAACGGTGGAGCCGCACAATCGTTGGTCAAGGTGGGCCCCTGGGAAACGAGCCTGCTCGCGGGTAGCCCGAACGCAGATTCGTACACGCGAGCGCGGGTTGCAGTCGTGGGTTTGCTCGCGCTGGGGCGTGACGAGACGATCTATTACGTCGCGCGTACCGACAGCACGGGTCAGGCACTGCGCTCGCAATGTCAGTACCGGATTGACGGCCTGGCCCCGCCCGCTCGATGGTGGAGCCTCACGGCGTATGCGGATGATCATTTTTTGTTTGAGGCCCCGCAAGATCGTTTTAGTTTGAACGGTGCTACCGCCCAACGGGATCAGCGCGGTGAATTTCATGTCCTGACCGGGCCCACGAAGCCGGCGGGGGGCGACTCGAGTCCGACCGATCAGCTAATCCCGAGCGCCTCCGCGCACCCGAGTAACGCCGCTTTGGCCTGGTTGCCCACCCCGGGAGACCGTGGGTTGGAACTCACCCTGCGTCTCTACCATCCGCTGCCGGCACTGCAACAAGATCCGCGTGGGTTGATCGCGCCGACGATCAAACAAGTTGGCTCATGTTGATCCGTCCGGTTGCCCTGCGAATTTTGGGTGTACTTGCGATCGCGACCGCAGTCCATTTCAGCGTGGTTTGGGCAGTACCTCGAGTCATGATGTGGAAGCTGTTGGACTCATTGGGTCAGGCTCCGGGTGGGGCTAATGGAACGCCGGCGCCGTTTCTTCCGCCATTGGCGAACGCCAACGCACGCCGGGTCGTGATGCCCAATCCAGACCTTTTGTATGGCTTGTGCGCGCTTGACCTTGAGCAAGGGGCGATGATCGTTCGGGTTGATCCCAAGCTATCGACTTACTGGTCGATCGCACTTTATTCAAGTAACAGCGATAATTTTTTTGTACTGAATGATCGAGAGGCGGGGCAACTGCCGGTCGAATTACGAATCAGCACGACCCCAGACCAGCCGAAGGCGATCGTTGCTCCAAGTAAGAAAGTACTTCTTTTAATGCGAGTTTTGGTCCCCGATCGAACCCAGGGAATGGACGCACTCGAGGCGGCACGGTCGAGTTTACGATGCTCGACGTCCTGATTATTGGCGCCGGTTTGTCCGGCATTGGTGCCGCTCGCCATTTGCAGGCGCGTTGCCCCAGCAAACGCTGGGCAATTCTGGAAGCGCGCGACGACTTGGGAGGCACTTGGGATTTGTTTCGGTATCCGGGCGTCCGATCGGACTCGGACATGTACACCCTTGGGTATGCGTTCAAGCCCTGGACAGAGCGCAAAGCAATCGCCGATGGCGC
>CAIPGD010000499.1 GCA_903864485.1 uncultured bacterium
GGCTACGCAAATACGGGCTGAACTGAAAAGGCACCCGATAGCGACCGGTAAACTGCATGTCCGGTAGATAATCGCGGGCTTGATCACTCATTGCGATGGTCTTGGCGTGGCGCTCGCCCAACAACTGGCAGAGGTCGGCAAAGCCCGAGCGCCGGTGTGCCAGGATTTCGGGCGGGGCATCGTCGGCCGCGAAGAAGTTGGCCTCGTCGTAGCTGTAACCCGGAATCAGCGAAGCCACGCGCTTGGCCATTCTGGAATGTCCAGCAAGCGACCGGTGCTTGGCCCGCGAAAGCGCGATACGTTGGGCGGCGGCAGGCCAGGCCGCAGCCATCGTACCGAGCGCCAATGCCGACATGGCTAAGGTTTCCATTCTGCTCAATTCCTCCGCAAAGTTGTCACTGTTTTATAACACTCGGATTTGACGAAACGATGAACCCCCCCAGACTGCGCGACCGCCTCTTTCTTCAGGAAGATCTGAATTTTCTACTGACCAACCGAATACCGAGGATTCTGCTCACGCGGCTGATGGGACGCTACAGCGCAATCAAGAGCCCCCTGCTGACCCGATTTTCGATTGCGGTCTGGCGTATGTTTACCGATCTCGACCTGTCGGAAGCCCGCCAGCAGAAGTTCAATAGCCTGCGCGAATGCTTTATCCGCGAGTTGAAACCCGGGGCCCGAGCCGTCGACCCAGATCCACAAATTTTGACGAGCCCTTGCGACGCGATCGTGGGCGCGTGCGGGACCGTTGAGGGCGTCGACGTCTTCCAGGCCAAGGGCTATCCATACTCGATTCGTGAACTGTTTGGTCCGTCGCAGGACATCAATCCTTTCACCGATGGCACCTATGTCACCCTGCGCTTAACGTCGGCGATGTACCACCGGTTTCACGCGCCCTATGACGGGCAACTGGACCATGTCACCTATATCAGTGGTGACGTCTGGAACGTCAATCCAATCGCCCTTAAACGCGTAGAACGCCTGTTTTGCAAGAACGAGCGTGCGGTGCTGAGGACTCGCGTCGGCGCGGCCCAATATCCGTTGGCCCTGGTCCCCGTAGCGGCGGTTCTGGTCGCCAGCATTCGCCTGCACGCCATCAATGTTCTTATGCACCTGGGCTGGTCAGGCCCCCATGAGATCCCGAGTGCCCAGTCGTTCAAAAAAGGCGAGGAACTTGGCTGGTTCGAGCATGGATCAACCATCATCGTCTTTGCGCCCAAAGGGTTTCAACTCGCAGCGGGAATCGAGAACGGACAGCGGATTCGAATGGGACAGGCTTTGATGCATTTGCCAGCTTGAACCGGTCGAAAAACGATGCGAAAAGTCGACAAATTTCTCGAAGAAATCCATTTGTCATGATGTCGTAAAAGGGCGTGCGTCTAATGGGACAAACGAACACCGGGAACCGGTATGAATGCACCCCTCGCCCAGCCTCTGTTCAAGGATTTGATGGCTCACGAGTTCGTGTCTGCGCAGTTGGCGCAAGGCATTCTCGGAGCCCCCCCCACTGATGAAGGGCCGACACCTCCTGACCGTGAGGGCTCTCCGGTCCCACAGAAACTGCGGGCGGCTTTTATCTCAGACATACATCTCGGAACTGCCGGCTGCCAGGCCGACGCACTCCTGTTATTTTTACGCGACTACGAGGCCGAAACCATTTATCTGGTGGGTGACATCGTCGACGCCTGGGCCCTGAAGCGACGCTGGTACTGGCCGCAGGCCCACAACGATGTGATCCAGAAGCTCTTACGCAAAGCGCGTAA
>CAIPGD010000500.1 GCA_903864485.1 uncultured bacterium
ATTTCGAAGCGAAGCGCCCAATGCTCGTCCAACCACACAATACTTGGCCGCCTCTGCGACATGTACCCCAGCTGCCCGCTGATGGAAATCACGTCAACATGTGGCCCGGCGGAACCTGCGAACAATAAGGAATCCCCTTCACATTGCAGCCCATTCTGATCGAATATAACCTCGCGCTCTACCGTGCCGCCCAAGTCAATTTCGATGATCGGATCGTACAAGACCAAAAAGTTACGGGCTTCGGCTTTGCATGCCGCATCCATTTCAGCGAGGTAGCCTTCAGCAATGGCTCTTGGGCTCTGCTGGGCGTGCAGCACATGCGGTTGGGCAAAGACAAACATCGCCATTAAGGCGAGGGTAGATAAGGTTCTGATCGACATCGGTTTTTCCTTTTTTGCCCATAATCTGAAGCAAGAATGCTCGCATCCTCCATCCTTGCTCCCCTTTATCAATCACCCAAGCTTTAGCAGCTTAAGCCGCCTCATGGGACCTTATAGCAACCCCCGGCACGGATGCACGTGACGGGGGCGAACCTGATCCGTGGCGGGCGTCAGTCGCCCCGCGCCATGCGGGCACTCCAGCTCGCTTTGCCCGGACCACGGCGATCGGCACGCTCTTCCATTGCCAAGGCCGATTGCAACGTCAGTTCCTTGCTCATCCGCGGTGAGAAGGCGCGGCCAACACGGCCTGCCAACATCTCCAATTCGGCAATCATTTGCGCGCCGTTTTCCAGGTCTTTGACATAGCGGTGGAAGTGCAGCAGTTCGCGCCGTGTGTAGTCTTGAGCAGCCTCGTAAGCATTGTCACGGTTCATTTTTGCCGCGGTTGCAATGATTTGTGCGCTCCAGGTGCGCGCAACGATTGCTGACAGGGCGGTGTCGCGCGACTGTGCGGTGTTGGCACGACCATCAGCCGCAATGAGCGTGACTGGCTCGGACTTGGCCTCCACGACTGTGGCGTCGCTAACCGCACGACCCGTGGCCAAAAGGCTGAAGGTCAATACGTCGTTCAACTGGGCGCTGGGGCAGGTTACCTTGAAAACCACCGTGCGTTCGGTGCCATTTTGCACTGGCCCGATCGGCACAACAAGCGTGCCGTCCGACCTAAAGTTCGGTTCTTTGCCCAACACATCGACCCGAATACCTTGAGGCACGGTCAATGTGACCTGAACCTCTTCAAGGATTGTGCCAAAGATATCGTCCAACTCCCCCAAGAGCACCGAGGAAATCTCGCTTGTCAGTTCGGCGTCATGCAAACGCCCGCCACCATTTTCGGCAATGCCGCGCAGCAATTGCTCGTCATAACCATCGCCAATTCCCAAGGCCGATGTCAGCACGCCGCGCGCCCTTAGCTGGGTTGCGTGTTCCCAAAGCTCGTTACGATCTCTGATGCCTTCGTTGGCGTGCCCGTCGCTCAGAAGGATAACCCGAGGCGTCATGCGGGCATCCTCCTCTGCAATCCGCGCCGCCGAGGCGACACCAGCGAACCAGCCACCCGACAGGCAGGTGCTGCCGCGCGTTTGCAACCTGAAAATCTCATTCCGGATCAAGTGCAAGTTCTGCGCTGTCACTGGTACTGCATCAATATGAACCTGAACGTCTGAGGCAAACGAGACCAAAGTCAGACGGTCACGCTCTGTCAGGCGTTCGGCAAGGCCAAGGGCTGCGGCCTTGGCAGCTTCTAGCCGCCCGCCGCTCATCGATCCGCTGGCATCGATGACCAGGGCGATGTTCAACGGCGCGCGTTCGCCCTTTTTCGAATCGTCGTCCTGATGAGCGCGCAAGCGGGCCACAAGGTAGCGGACCGAATTGCCCTCCTGCCAGAAGAGTTGGCGATCAAAGCCGGCATTCAGCGAAAAGTTAACATTCGTCATTCTTGGTCCCCCCGATAAGGATGGTGCGGAATTGGTCCGCGAGTTGTTCAAAAAGGATGCGTTCGCGTGGCTCGAGATCGCCGCGGACGGAAAGCTCAAGGTCGGGGGTGATGGATATCCGCGTCCATATTGCCCCCCGCGACCGCCGGGGCGCTGGCGCACCCAAGATTGTTTCGAGTTGCAGGATCAACCGCTCGATATTGGCCAAATCCTTGGTGTCGGGCGGTGCCTTGGGCTCGCGCAGAAACCGTGGCACCAGCTTTTCAAAACGGCTGGAGGAACTGAGCAGTGGCGTAGAAGACGTCTCATAATCAGCAATAGGCCGCCGAATGGGTGGTGGCGGGCCAGCACTGCGCGACTGAATCTGGCTAAGATAATCGCGTGCCGATCCCCGAGGCGCCGAAGTCGGCCCCGCCTCTTGCGCCCATTCACGGATCCGCTCTTCCGTTGCCATCATGAACCGACGGCCAATCTCGGACATCGATAGCCCATGCAGGTCTTTGAGCGCCCGTACCGCCAAGGCGCGGTCCGCATTGCTGGCCGGATACCGCGCTCCTCGTCCGGTCTTAAGCGGCGGGGACAATAGCCCCTCGCTGACCCAAGACCGCAAAGTGCGCGCCTCGACGCCAGTGCGTTCGCTCAGTTCTTCAAGTGTGAGATCATTTTGTTCCATGAAACAGAGATAGCGATTTTAATATGACATGTCAAGATGTCGTATTAATTTTTTCGTAATGGTGGCCTTAATGCGTGGGTGGCATACTGCGGAGTGCCCCCCGTGAATTGGTCCATCAACAAAGAAGGTATCGTCCCACTTTTGGGCGGACCCGAAAAGGCTGGGAAGTGAGCTACCCCCCGAAAATCGGTCAGTGACGGAAGCTATTTTCTGAGCTTTGCTGGTCTCCAAGAATGAGGAGATCAGACTATGAAGAAACGCAGGAACCATGACGCGGGGTTCAAAGCCCGTGTTGCGCTGGAAGCCGTGAAGGGTGAGCGCACAGTGTCCGAGTTGGCGGCTGAATATGGCGTGCATCCGACGATGATCCATCAGTGGAAGAAGGCGCTGCTGGACGGCGCAGCGGACATATTTGAGCGGGGCGGCAAGACGGCCCCTGTGGTCGATGAGGACACGGTTCGGGTTCTGCATGCAAAGATCGGGGAGCTGGCTGTG
>CAIPGD010000501.1 GCA_903864485.1 uncultured bacterium
ACGACTTGATTGAGTGCCGGCACGTGAGCGTCGCGCGCCAGGCGCAAGCGCACCAAACAATCGCCGCCGCCCTCTGCGCCGGATTCGCCGGATTCGCCGGATTCGCCGGATTCGCCGGATTCGCCGGATTCGCCGGATTCGTCGGATTCGCCGGTTTCGCCGGATTCGACCTGCGCGCTCACGAGCCAGCTGCTGCCAAGATCCTGAATCCGCTGGACCCTGGCCGCTAAGAGGTTCATCTCTCTGGGCTCTCCAGGCTTTGATTCACCCAACGCGAGATACTCGGGTCGGATTCCCAGGGTCACTGCGCCCGGCGGAATCAGACCGTCGCATGAAGATACTGATCCAGTACCTAATCCAGCACCTGGTGCCGAGCGTTTGAGTCGGTTCACGGGAACAAAATTCATCCCGGGCGACCCAATAAAGTGGCCAACAAACCGGTGCGCGGGCTGCTCGAACAGTTCGGAAGGCGACCCACTCTGAATCACCCGACCGCGCGCCATCACGAGGACCGAATCTGCGAATGTCAGCGCTTCAACCTGATCATGGGTGACATAGATCAGGGTTAAACGGAGCTCGCGATGAATCTCTTTGAGCTTGCGACGCAGCTGCCATTTCAGATGCGGATCAATGACCGTCAACGGTTCATCAAACAAAACCGCACCAACATCTTCGCGGACCAGACCGCGGCCTAGCGAGATTTTCTGCTTCTGATCGGCTGACAAACCGGCTGCGCGCTGATCGAGTTGTGCTGATAGATCGAGCATTTCTGCAATGACGCCCACTCTCGCCCGCGCACGCGTCTCGTTCATCCCTCGATTACGAAGGGGGAAAGCGAGGTTCTGCGCCACCGTCATCGTGTCGTAGACCACCGGGAACTGGAATACCTGCGCGATGTTGCGCTGCTGTGGCGGGAGTTGCGTCACGTCGCGCTGATCAAACCGAATCGAACCCTGCGACGGCGCAACCAGACCTGAAATGATGTTGAGCATGGTCGTCTTGCCACAACCCGATGGTCCTAGCAGCGCATAAGCGCCGCCGTCCTCAAAGGTCTGACGCATCGGCAGCAGCGCATAGTCCGCATCGTCTCGCGGATTTGCACGATACGAATGGGCAATATCGAGTTGAATCCTAGCCATCAGCGTGTGGCGTCCGCTGAGACGCTGAGTCAGGTGCCAAAACCATCGCACCCTGAGGGTCAAACAAATAAACGGCCTCAGGATCAATGCCGACCGTCACGAGCTCCCCCAGGTCAAGGCGATGCACGCCAGTCCGTTGCGCGACCAGGTTGCCCAAGGAGGTTTCCAGATGGATATAGGTGTCAGACCCTGACACCTCAGCAAGGGCGACCTTGGCAGGCACCAAGAGGCGGTGCGATTCGCGGTGCGATTCGCGGTGCGGTCGACGGTGCGGTTGATGGTCCAGTTGACGATGCGATAAGCGGTTCGATTCGCCCGAGTTATCTGAAAGTTCGAGCGCCCCTGCGCGAATCCCCAAAGTCAATTCCCCTTTCAGGGTCGGCAGGCGCTGAAGCGCTCCTCCCAGCTTTAGGATCAGGTCAGACCCAAGCTGCACACCCTCTGAGACTGCGACTGCCGGCAGCAAATTGATTGGGGGGTCGCTAAATGCGCGTGCGACCCGGATCGACTTCGGCCGATGGAACACGTCGGCGGTCGGTCCATATTGCAGCAGTTCACCCGCATCGAGCACTGCCGTGTAACCGCCCAATAACAGTGCCTCTGCAGGCTCGGTGGTGGCGTACACAATGGTCGATTCACCACTCGCAAACAGCGTCGAGAATTCATCCCGCAATTCTTCGCGAAGCTTGTAATCCAGATTAACCAGCGGCTCGTCGAGCAACATCAGAGACGCCGATTTGGCCAGTGCGCGGGCCAGTGCAACCCGTTGCTGCTGCCCGCCCGACAGTTCAGCTGGATAACGGTCCAAAAACGACTCAATCTGAAGTCGTCGCGCGACATCCCTGACTCGCTGCGCAATCTCCGATGCTTCCAAGCTTCCACTCAACTTGAGCGGCGACGCAATATTTTGCCCTACCGTCAGCGAGGGATAATTGATGAATTGCTGGTACACCATGGCGACGTCGCGCGATCGAACCGGCATGCCCGTGACGTCCCGACCATCGACCCAAATCTTGCCCCGGCTCGGGACGTCGAGTCCC
>CAIPGD010000502.1 GCA_903864485.1 uncultured bacterium
GCCACGCTCCTGGTCCATGGGGTGAACGACATTCGCGTTCGCGTTTCGAATTCGACAAAATTCGCATCAAGGCTTCTTCAGGCACAAACGAATCTCGCTCCCAACCCGGCACCGGTACTCCTTCGCCTCGAATACCAGGCAGGCCACGGACAGGGCAGCACCCGCGAGCAATCACGCGAGCGCACGATCGATATCTTTTCGTTTCTGCTGTGGCAGTTCGGCGAACCCGATTTCTTACCGATCAGTCGACCCTGAGGCGGGATTCGCATCGCGTAGGGAGGCCGCTCCAGGATTGATCCTTGCGAGCGTTGAGACTCCGTCCATCTTGGAGTCAGCACCATGCCTCGCTCCCATCTGGGTTTTACGGCGGCCTCGTTTACGATCGCGCTGGCTTTAGCCCTCAGTGGCTGCGGTTACAACACCTTTCAAACGACTGACGAACAGATCAAAGCCAGTTGGTCGGAGGTACTTAATCAATATCAGCGGCGTGCAGATCTCGTCCCGAACCTTGTTGCCACCGTGAAAGGTGAAACCCAGTTCGAGCAGGACACCCTCACCAATGTCGTTAATGCGCGTTCTCGCGCTACAGGCATCCAGGCCACACCCGAGCTCATTAATGACCCGGTCGCCTTCGCCAAATTCCAGCAGGCACAAGGCCAACTCACCAGTGCCCTGTCAAGGTTACTTGTCGTCTCCGAAAACTATCCGACGCTACGTGCCAACCAGGCGTTCCGAGATTTGCAAGCGCAACTGGAGGGCACCGAAAACCGGATTACGGTAGCCCGCAACCGGTACATCAAATCCGTTCAGGAATACAACGTCGCAGTTCGATCTTTCCCTTCCAACTTAACTGCGAAAGTCTTCAATTACCCCGAAAAACCAAATTTCTCCGTTGAAAACTCGGAACAGATTTCACAACCACCCCGTGTCGGTTTTGGAGCATCGACCCCATGAGAGGCCTCAAAGCGAAAGCGATCCGCTGGTTCCACTTGATCACTTTGCGTCCCTTGTTGGCTCTGTTTCCCTTGGTCGCACACGCGTTGATCGCAGTTCCTCCGCTTCAGGGGCACTTGACCGATCTGACAAAGACCCTGAATGCCGAACAGGCGCAAGCGGTTGAACAATCACTGACCTCTTTTGAGAACCGCAAAGGCACTCAAATCGCCGTCTTGATTTTGCCGAGCACCGGGCCCGAACCGATCGAGCCATTCTCAATTCGAGTCGCGGAGAAATGGAAGATCGGCCGCAAACGCCAGGACGACGGCGTCATTTTAGTGATCGCCAAAGCGGACCGGGCGGTCCGGATCGAGGTTGGCTATGGCCTGGAAGGCGTCCTGACGGACCTGAACAGCCAACGAATCATCAGTGACATCATGCTTCCGCATTTCAAGCGAGATGACTTTTACGGGGGAATTACCGCAGGCATCGCCGACATCATCCTGAGAATTGAACAAGAACCAATCATTGGGGAATCAAGTGCGACCCAACCCTCGACAAAAGATGCCCCCGATGACGCACAGAAAAATCCACCAATGGGAACGCCAATTGGGACGCTCGACTGGATGCCTAATCTACCGATGATCTTGATCGGGGCATTGCTCATTGGTGGCGTCCTGCGGCTGATTTTTGGTCGAATACCGGGCGCGCTGCTCACGGGCGTCTTGGTCGCATTGGTCGCCTGGTTTGTTATCGGAGCGCTGTTTTTAGCCATCGTTGCAGGCACGGTTGCGCTGGGACTGACCCTTTGGGGCGGTGGATTATTAGGTATCGCTGCCCGCCTGCTAGGGGGTGGCCGCGGCGGTGGGCGGGGTGGAGGCGGAGGGTTTGGGGGTGGCGGTTTTCGCGGCGGGGGCGGGGGCTTTGGCGGCGGCGGGGGATCTGGCCGCTGGTAAAGCGACCGAGGTGCCACCGAGTTGCAACTGGCACTCACCAATGTCAGACTTTGAGGCGGAGAGATGCTCCCTCAACTCGGCTAGATAGAAGGTGGCCATGTCAACCACACCAACGCCCCACGACAAAGTTTTAACTGGACCCGCCTTGGTCGAACACGAGACGCGAGTCTCAGTCCTCCGAGGGTGTGAGTTTTTTGATGATCTCACCTCAGCTGAGCTAAACATCCTGGCCGGATTCGTTGAACTTCGTGCTTTTCGGGCCGGTGAACGGGTGTTCCTCGAAGGCGATTCAGCGACCTGGATGGCTTTCGTGGTGGAAGGGAAATTCTCAATCACCAAACAAGGCACGAGCCAACAACCGATCTCAGTCACGCGCGAGTTCAAGAGCCGTATTCTGGGCGAAATGGCCTTGCTCGACGGCGAAAACAGATCGGCGACCTGCACCACCGCCTCGGTTGCAAAGCTGATCGTGATGTCATCGGCAGAATTTGACCGGATGTCCCATTCGGTACCCGGCCTGGCGCTTAAGATCTTGCGCGACATCGCAAAGCTGGTCAGTCGACGCCTTCGCGTCGCCAGCGGCATGATCGTCGAGGCCGCGAGCTAAAGACCATGAAAGCAAACTTGAGGCGGGGCCTCCTGGCGGCCTCTTCGTTTGTCCTTGCGGTCCTCGTCAGCGGGCAAAACGCCGCCGCCGCGCCCGACCCTGCGGTTTTGACCGCAGCTCAAGCGCACCAGGCGCCGCTACTGACGACACTTAAAGATCTTGTTGCGATCGAATCCGGTAGTGGCGATCGCGAGGGCCTCGATCGCATTTCCCAACTGGTCTACGATCGATTGGTGGGACTTGGCGGCCAGGTGGAATTCATCGAACCAGGCGCCGATGCCTACCGGATGCACGATACACCGCCCAAGATCGGAAGGATGGTCAAGGCCACGTTTACAGGCACTGGCAGCAAAAAAATCCTACTGATTGCGCACATGGACACCGTGTACCTGAAAGGAATGGGTGCGAAGCAACCATTCCGGATCGATGGGAATCGCGCCTACGGACTCGCCATTGGCGATGACAAAGCCGGGATCGCGGTCATCCTCCACACGCTCGCGATCCTCAATCAACTGTCGTTTAAGGACTATGGAACGCTGACGGTTCTGATCAACGGCGACGAAGAAATAAGCTCGCCCGCGTCTAGAAATATCTTCATGAAGTTAGGCGCTGAGCACGACCTGACCATGTCCCATGAGGGCTCGCCCTCCAATTCCGATCAACTGTCACTCGCAACTGCCGGAATCGCTTCGGTCAACCTGAAAGTCACCGGTAAAGCCTCGCATGCGGGTAGCGCCCCCGAGCTCGGCCTGAACGCCATTTATGAACTCTCCCATCAAGTCCTTCAAACACGACAGTTCTCCGACCCCAGTCGCGGGGTAAAAATGAACTGGACCATGATTTCAGGAGGCACGAACCGCAATGTCATTCCTGCGGAAGCTAAAGCGGCTGCCGACGTCCGAGTCACGAACATTGAAGATTACGCAGGACTTGAATCGAAAATCCGATCAACGATCAAAAACCAGTTGATTCCGGGAACCAAAGTTGAAATGACGTTCGAAAACCGCCGGCCGCCGCTAACTCTGAACCCGGCCCAACTCGCGGTGGGCGAACACGCGCAGCGGATTTACTCAGAACTTGGCAAGAGTCTCAAGGTTGTGGATAGCGTGAGTGGCGGCGGTACCGATGCCGCATTTGCTGCCGCACAAACGACTAATCCAGTCCTCGAACGATTCGGGCTGCTCAGCTTTGGCGCGCACTCGAATGACGATGAATACATCCTGATTGATTCGATCGAGCCGCGACTTTA
>CAIPGD010000503.1 GCA_903864485.1 uncultured bacterium
CCCGCATCGAAACGCGACGGTTCAACCCGTATCCCGACGTCCTCGTAGCGCTCCAGAAGAGCGGATCCGCGACGATCCCGATGATCCGATTGAGCTAAGCGAGCGCCCCGAACCCCACCGTTCCCATCCACCGGCCCAGTGCCGCTCGCAAAACTCCGAATTCGAACCGCTTGGTTCAAGTCCCGGGCGTCCGCAGTTCCAAGACACTCGGGCGTATGGACCGTGCATTCGAACGCCAGCTGACGGGCCGCCTCCCCGGTTTGAAGTCGCAGGTCGGCCAAATTGCCCAACCAGACCGTGAAGACGAAGAACGGCACCATGACCATCGAAAATAGGATCGTCTCGATCATGGTTGGGCCGCCTGCATCCCACCGCCCTGAATCAATGCGAGAGCGGCCAGTTGCTGCCCCGCAGGCGTCGGCACCATCCGCACATGCCAATAAGGGTTCCAAAGACTGGCGTACTCAATACGGTCTGGCGCCGCTGCAGGCCGATGGAAATACACCTCGGCGGTCCCCAGAGCCCAAAGCCGTCCACCTGCCAAAGGCTCAGCCAGTACCATGCGTCCGCTACCGAAGCCGAGCCTTGAAGCGGTTCGAAGGTTCGCTGCCTCGCTACGGGCCAAGACGGTTACCCGTGCAATCGGATTCAAGGCACCCCCGCCTCCGCCTCCCTCATCACCGACCAAATCCCGAACGGCAATCAGGCCGGAATACCCAAGCAAAGTCGCCTGATCATCGGCTGCCAGTGCATTCGAACGGGGATTGACCCAAAGGCTCGGCTGTGGATTCAGAATCTCACCGCGCCCTGTCCCTGCTGTTCGAGACGCATTGTTCTTGGGCGCCAAGGTCGACTCTGAATTTGCCTGCGCCGATCCCCAACCGAGGGGTGTCTCGAGGTCAACGCATTGCCCAACCAGCAAACCACGTCGCACCGGGAGATGCAATGAAAGGGTATCGACGGCCTCCCAACGCTCCAATCCAGCGGTCAATGCAGTCCCGCCGCGCTTGCGAAACCAAGGCGTTCGCTTGTCAGGGTCCGACGAAATCACGCAACCCGAGGGCAGGGGAATCCTCAAATTCTGCTCACGGGGTCCCGCTATAAATGGATCGAGTGAAGCGGTCACCAAATCGGCGAAACGCTGACGCCCCGGCGCATCGACATGGGCGGTCTTAATCGTGACCTCGGTACCCGGAAGCACCCACGCAAAGAACCTAGAATCGTTGGCGCGCGCCACCTCATTGGCGACCGAGTTCAGCGCAAAGTGATTGACGGTCGACGCCAGCAAATCCTGACTCACTCGCAAGGCATGCTGCCAGCCACCGCGCGCGGCAATTTCTGCGGCCGACCCTAAATGCGCGCCTTCGCGCATCAGGGCGGATCCTTCCGCGGCCGCCCGCAATAGAGGGGCCGACGCGGGCATCAATACCCCAACCGTTTCCGCATTCTGAACGAGCTGATCAATGTAATCAGCCCAAGCCACGAGGGTCACCGCCTGCGCAATGGCAACCTCATTGGCCAGAATGGCCCGATTGGCATACGCATGAAAATTGAGTACCCGAGCCTGCCACAGGGCCGTGCTGTAAGCGGAAGCATCCGCGGCGGTGGTGATACGCTGTTTGGCGCTGAAGAGTTCCCCCACCGAGAACTGCCGCAACGAGAGCAAGGCGCCAAGAAACAGAAGCGCGATCCCGAGCGGCAGCACCGAACCGCGCTCGAACGCCCGCGCTGGCCGGGCGAACATATCAATGATTCTCGGCGTTGTAGTCGTTTAAGCCGTGTTTGTTATCGGCTTTTTGAACCGCCGAATCGGCACTCTTCTTGGCAGCCTGTAATGCCGTGTTCGCGCTTTGACCAGCCATCTCAGCAGCCAAGCCCGCTACCTGGCTTCGAATCGTCTGACCAAACAGCGAATACACCCCGATGGCGGAGACCGAAATCAACGCAACAATCACGATGTACTCGGTCATCCCCTGACCCTGAGCCCACCTGCTGACCGACCTGCTGACCAAACTGCTGCGCGAACTACGGGACGAACTACGGGGTGGCGACATATCGAACTCCAGTTGAATGGAAGAACAGTCCAACCATTACAGGGGAGCCCGAGCGCGACCGCAATCAGCCATCGAAACTAGTCCAATCGACAGGCCCTCTGCAGCACCAATCCCTTGACTTTCGCGGCATAGCCACAACCATAGCCACCGACGGAGCCGCCAGCCAGCCCGCCGCTCTTCTATAATCGGTTGCATGAACGATCTAGCTCACCCCCGCACACTCCCAGCACCCACCCTGCAGTCGCGACTCCCGCGGGTCGGCACGACGATTTTCACCGTGATGTCGGCGCTCGCCACCGAG
>CAIPGD010000504.1 GCA_903864485.1 uncultured bacterium
CCCATTGCGCATCCGGAACCCTAATAGCCAGAGCGGCAGCACGCCCGGCGCACAAACCAGCGGCCCAGGTGATGGATCTGGAATCTATAACTTCCACACCGCGCAACTGACGGTGGGGTTTAATCCCGATGTCTTTGGTGTGAATAAGCGCCTCGTCGAATCGCTGCAGGCAGGCGCCCGGCTGCAACGCTTCCAACTCGAGGCAACGACGCTGACGTTAGCAAGTAATGTCGTGGCGGCAGCGATTCAGGAGGCCCTTCTGCGACAACAACTCGCAACGACCGAAGCCTTGATCGGCAGCGGTGTCAGAGCACTCGGAATCGTGCAACGCCAGCAATCCGCAGGGGCCGCCTCGAAGCTCGATGTGGCCAACCAGGAAACCGCACTGGCGCAGGCGCGTCAGCTCGTGGCGCCGCTGCGCAAACAGCTCGAGCTCAACCGGAACCTCCTGCGCGCGCTTTGCGGTGCTGCACAGGACGCCGAACTGCCCGAAACCTTCACAATGGAATCGTTGCGCCTGCCCGCAGAACTGCCCCTCATGCTGCCGTCGCAAGTCATCGAACAACGCCCCGATGTACGCGCAGCCGAAGAGCAATTAAAGGCCACGAGCGAACTGGTTGGCGTTGCGAGAGCAAACCGGTTGCCACAGTTTTCGATTGATGCTTCGCTTGGCGGTGGGGCACGAAACTTTGCAGGAATGTTCTCGTCCGGAGGACCATTCTTTAGTTTGGCAGGCAATCTCGCCGCGCCCCTATTTGATGGGGGAACATTGAAGTTCCGGGAGCGGGCGGCCCGCGAAAATCTCAACGTCGCCACTGCTCAATATCAGGCGACCGTCATCAATGCCTTTCAGAACGTCGCAGATACCCTGCAGGCGATTCAATCAGATACTGAGGCGCTGGATGCCGCGATGGGTGTCGAGCGATCAGCCCGAGTCGCTCTGGCGCTTACTGAAAAACAACATGCCAGAGGTTATATTGATCGCCTTGTTCTGCTGAACGCACAGCGCACGGTGTTCCAGGCGAGCTTTGATGTCACCCAGGCACAAGCGAGCCGACTCGGCAACTCAGCCGCCTTGTTTCAGGCGTTGGGGGGTGGCTGGCGCTCAGCATCAACTCAGAGGTAAGCGCTCATGGATGAACAGACACCTTACGTTCCACCCAAGGTCTGGACCTGGAACAAGCCCAACGGCGGTCATTTCGCTAGCATCAATCGACCCGTCGCTGGCGCTACGCACGACAAGGAACTCCCGCGCGGCAAGCACCCGCTTCAGCTCTATTCGCTGGCCACGCCGAATGGCGTCAAGGTCACCGTCATGCTCGAAGAACTGCTCGCTCTGGGGCACGAAGGCGCGGAGTACGACGCCTGGTTGGTCAATATCCGCGAGGGCGCTCAGTTCTCGAGTGGGTTCGTTGGCGCCAACCCCAACTCAAAGATTCCCGCTCTCCTCGACTGCAGTTTTGCCGAGCCGGTGAGGGTCTTCGAATCGGGTGCGATCCTCCTGTATCTGGCCGAAAAGTTTGGGACCCTGGTACCGACCGACCCAGTACTTCGTGCCGAATGTCTGTCGTGGCTATTTTGGCAAATGGGAAGCGCGCCTTACCTGGGCGGTGGGTTCGGGCACTTTTATGCCTATGCCCCCATCAAGATCGAATACGCAATTGACCGCTTCGCGATGGAGGTCAAACGCCAACTCGATGTACTCAATCAGCGCCTGGCCACCAGTCGATACATCGCCGGCGACGACTACACCATTGCCGACATCGCGATCTGGCCCTGGTACGGCGGCATGGCCAAGGGCCAGCTTTATGAAGGTGGCGAATTCCTTCAGGTTCATGAGTACACACATGTGATTCGATGGGCCGACGAAATCGCACAGCGCCCCGCCGTGCGTCGTGGGCGCATGGTCAACCGGGTCATGGGCCCCCTCGAAACACAGTTGCACGAGCGTCATGACGCCAGCGACTTTGAGACCCAAACCCAAGATAAGCTTCGGCCTGCCGGCTCAACCTGAGCGACACCGCTCATGACTCACTGATTCTGTCCCTAATTCTCTACCCGATTCTCCAACCCTCCAATTTGAAGGAAACCTCATGACGACCGCTCTGGAAAAAGTTCTGTACACCGCCCACACCCATGTCACGGGTGGCCGTGACGGCCATGCTAAATCCGATGACGGCCTGCTGGATGTCAAGCTTTCCCCACCTGCCGGACTCGGCGGCAAAGGCGGTGCGACCAACCCAGAGCAGCTTTTCGCCGCGGGCTACTCGGCCTGCTTCATGGGCGCGCTCAAGCACGTCGCTGGTCTCAAGAAGGTCGCCGTTCCGGATAACGCATCAATCGACGCCAGCGTTGATTTGGGGCCAATCCCAAACGGCTTTGGAATTGCCGCCCGACTGCACATCAGCCTACCGGGGCTCGACCGCCACGTGGCCCAGGACCTCGTGGACAGCGCGCACGTGGTCTGCCCTTACTCCAACGCAACCCGCGGCAATATCAACGTTGAACTAACGTTGGCCTGAGGAAGATAAAGAGCCAGGGAGATAAGCGCCCTGGCAGAACATCAGGGGCTCGCGCCCCTGATATCGGTACCGCTCGACCTCCCCTAAAAAGAGAACGTGGTCACCCACGACGAGGGACTGAATCGTTCGGCACTCAATCACTGCGATGCAGCCGCGCAGAATGGGCAAACCAGCAAACCCTTCGTCAAATTCGATCCCGGCGAATTTCTCAGGTGACTTGCCAGCGAAATGATTCGACAGCGCCTCCTGATCGGACGCCAGGATGTTGACAATAAACCGACCAGCCTCCTCAAACCCTTGAAGGCTGGGCGACTTTCGCCCCAGATTCCAGCAAACAATCGGGGGGTCGAGTGAGACCGAACTAAACGAATTCGCAGTGACGCCGACCAGACGGTCATCAGAACCTCGGGCGGTGACGACCGTGACGCCGGTCGCGAAACAGCCAAAGGCATTGCGCA
>CAIPGD010000505.1 GCA_903864485.1 uncultured bacterium
GCAAAGTACCCTGGGAGTGGGTTCGAGCTTCACGCTGAGGCTCCCGCTCGGTGGGCTGGAAAATGCCGTCGTAGCGGGTGCGCCGGGATTGAAAACAGGATCGGCCAAGGGATCGGCCACGGGCTCCACCACGGCCACCACCACGATGTTGACCCAAACAGCCACCGAGCCCCAAGAGCCCCTGGGTGAAATGGCGATTCTGGTGGCCGATGACCATCCGATCAACCGGGAGTTGATTCGCCGAATGCTTGCGGGCTTGGGCCAAACCGCATTCCTTGTCGAAGACGGTGCTGCGGCCTTTGCCGCCGTGCGCGAGCGACGCTTTGATCTGGTGTTGATGGATGTGCAAATGCCCGTGCTCTCGGGGCCCGACGCCACCCGTTTGATCCGTCAGTGGGAAGCCGAGGGTGGGCGGCCGCGCACGCGCATTGTGGCCCTCACGGCGAGCGCGATGCCGGGCGACCGCGAGGCGTTCCTGGCGGCTGGAATGGACGCCTACCTGGCCAAACCATTTCGGCGCGCGCAACTCGAGGCGGTCTTGCGTCTGGGCGACCCCACGGGGAACGCCGCGCCAGCCGCTGCCCCGATCGTGGTTCCAAGCGCCGCCGCACTGCCCTTGTTGGATCGCCTGCGCTTTGATGATTCGTTTGGGGACGCCACGAGTCTCCAACGGACCGAGGTGATCGAGTTGACCCTTGCCGGGTTGGCGAGCTTCGAGGCCGATCATCAGGCCTCAAAGGCTTCGCTCCGATCTCAGTTACACCGACTCGCCAGCGCGGTGGGTATCGTCGGATGCATGCGTTTGTCCGCTCAGGCTCGTGCGCTCGAACGGGAGCTGATCGAGCGCGCCGCGACCGAGGTTTCACCGTCCTTGAGTGCTGGCCAACTCGAACCGCTGATGCACACGCTGGTTGATACCCGGCTCACGCTGAAATCTCTCCTCACCAAGGTCTCCACCTATGTCGCTGTACAAGAAACTGCTCGTTGTTGATGATGATCCGACCACGCTGCTGTTACTCGAGCTGGCCGCCCGTCCCCTGGATCTCGAAGTCACCAAAGCCGGTGATGTGAACCGGGCCGTTGACGCCGTGCGCAGCCAGGCCTACGACCTGGTGGTGCTGGATCATGACCTCAACGGAGTGCCTGGATTTGAGGTGCTGGACTACTTGCGTAAGCCCCTGGGGGGCGTCCCGGTGCTCGTCTTTTCAGGGCATGTGACTGACGAGGATCGGGCACAGTACCGCCGCCGCGGGGTGACGACCATCCTCGAAAAACCGTTGTCGCGTGACGTACTGGGCTTTGCGATGCGGCGCGCCCTGAAAATTTAGTCATGCTGGGTATCTGAAGAATCGCGCGCAAAAACCCTTGCCAGATGGACTCCCGTGTGGCTGATCGTGCTGGTTGCGATCTGCTCTGGGGTTCCTGTCGCCAGCAGTTGTCCTCCGCCGGCGCCGCCTTCCGGCCCAAGATCGATGACCCAATCCGCGGTCTTGATGACATCCAGGTTGTGTTCGATGACGAGCAATGTGTTGCCGTGTTCGGCGAGGCGCTGCAACACCTGAAGTAGCTGTGCGATGTCGTGAAAATGGAGACCTGTGGTGGGTTCGTCCAGGACATACAGGGTTCGGCCAGTATCGCGTTTGGAAAGTTCCTGGGAGAGCTTGACGCGTTGCGCCTCGCCGCCCGACAGCGTGGTCGCGCTTTGCCCGAGCCGCAGGTAACCGAGCCCGACTTCCATCAGGGTGTCGAGCTTGCGGGCGATTGAGGGAACGCTCGCGAAAAACCGCTGGGCTTGCTCGACCGTCATTTCGAGCACCTGGGCGATGTTCGAGCCCTTCCACTGGACCTCGAGCGTTTCCCGGTTGTAGCGCTTGCCACCGCAGGACTCGCAGGGCACATAGACGTCGGGCAGAAAGTGCATTTCCACCCGGATCACGCCGTCGCCTTCGCAGGCTTCGCAGCGGCCGTCTTTGACGTTAAATGAGAATCGTCCCGGGCCATAGCCGCGCTCGCGCGCCAGGTTCGACTCTGCAAAGAGTTCCCGGATCGGTGTGAAGAGCCCGGTGTAGGTGGCGGGGTTCGAGCGCGGCGTGCGCCCAATCGGGCTTTGGTCGATCGCGATGACTTTGTCGAAGAAATCGAGCCCTTCAATCGAGTCGTGCGGCGCCGGTTCGGTCGCGCTGCCGTGGAGGTGGCGCGAGATTGCGGCCAGAATGGTGTCGTTAATCAGGGTGGATTTACCCGATCCGGACACACCGGTGACGCAGGTCAACAGACCGACCGGGAACGCGACATCGATCCCCTTGAGGTTGTTGCCGCGCGCCCCTTGCACGATGAGTTGGCGCTCTGGATCGGCGGTTCTGCGGTTTTTCGGGGCGGTGATACGCAGGGACCGGGCGAGATAACGTCCTGTGAGCGACGTCGGATGCCGGGCGACTTCTTCGGGGGTCCCTTGGGCGACGATTTGCCCGCCATGCACGCCCGGACCGGGCCCAAGGTCGATGACATGGTCACAGGCGCGGATCGTGTCCTCGTCGTGTTCGACGACCAGTACCGAATTGCCGAGATCGCGCAGGTGGCGCAGGGTCTCGATGAGGCGTTCGTTATCGCGCTGATGCAGGCCGATCGAGGGTTCATCGAGCACATACATGACGCCGGTCAGGCCCGACCCAATCTGGCTGGCCAGTCGGATTCGCTGACTTTCGCCCCCTGAAAGCGTCTCGGCTGGGCGATCGAGCGACAGGTAATCGAGGCCCACATTCACCAGAAAGCGCAGCCGGGAACTGATCTCACGCACGATCCGCTCGCCTACCGTGGCTTTGGATCCGGGCAGGGCCAGCGCCTCAAACCAGGCCATCGCCTGGCCGAGTGTCCAATGAGAGAGCTCGGCGATCGGTTTGTTGGCCACCCGTACAAAACGTGCTTCGACGCGCAGGCGCGCACCCTCGCACTGTGGGCACACTTTAACGTGACGATACTTGCCAAGCTCTTCGCGGATGGTGGCCGAATCGGTCTCTTTCCACCGCCGATCGAGATTGGGCAAGACACCCTCGAAGGCATGGGTGCGGACTGTCGGCTTGGCCCGGTCGCTCAGGTAGGTGAAGGGGATCTCGGTGGTCCCGGATCCTTCGAGAACAATTTGGCGGACATGCGTCGGCAGAGATTCCCAGGGCGCGTCGATCTCGAACCCATAGAACGCCGCCAGGCTTTGCAGCATCTGGAAGAAAAATGCGTTTCGGCGGTCCCAACCCCGAATCGCCCCACTGGCCAGACTCAGCTGAGGGAACTGAACGACACGGCGCGGGTCGAAAAAGGTCACCTGGCCGAGGCCGTCGCAACCCGGACAGGCGCCCGCGGGGTTATTGAACGAAAACAAGCGGGGTTCCAGCCCGGGTAAGGACCAGCCACACTGGGGGCACGCAAACCGGTTCGAGAAGGTGACTTCGGCGCTGGTGTTGGTCTCGTCCGGTGGATCTAGATCGACAACGACCGCGCGACCTTCAGAGAGACGCAGCGCGGTCTCGAACGATTCCGCTAACCGTTCTGCGGCCGTCGGACCGGTCTTGAGGCGATCGACCACCACATCAATCGAATGCCGGCGATTTCGCGCGAGGGCCGGGACCGCATCGAGCTCATGCAGCGTCGGACTATCCGCACCCTCAGACGCCACCCGGACGCGGGCGAACCCCTGCGCGCGCAGAGATTCGAACAGTTCGAGGTGCTCACCCTTGCGCTGGGTGATAACGGGCGCCAAGACCATCAGGCGCCGCCCCGGCGGGCGTGCCATGACGGCATCGACCATCTGTGAAATCGATTGCGCGGCGAGGGCTTCGGAAGGATGACTCGGACAGTGAGGGGTTCCAACCCGCGCATAGAGAAGGCGCAAGTAGTCGTGAATTTCGGTCACGGTGCCAACGGTGGAACGCGGATTGTGACTGGCGGCTTTCTGCTCGATTGCAATCGCGGGCGACAGACCCTCGATCAAATCGACATCGGGTTTTTCCATCAGCTGGAGAAACTGGCGCGCATAGGTCGACAGACTTTCAACGTAGCGACGCTGGCCTTCGGCATACAGCGTGTCAAACGCGAGTGAGGACTTCCCGGAACCCGACAGGCCGGTGATCACCACCAGCGCGTTGCGCGGTAGATCAAGGGAAATGTTCTTGAGATTGTGGGTTCGAGCGCCCCGAACGCGGATTTCGGTGGTCGTCGACGGTGGCGCGATCGGGTGGTTCGGCTTCGGGGTCACATTGGCCATCCGGCGGCATCGTTTCGGGCAACTTGCTACTATAGCTGGGTCGGTCCGGTTAGCCGGATACCCCCCGCCAACAGGTCCAGAATCCCCAGAAATTGGCCACCTGCAGCTTCGATGGATCGACTCATTTGACTCACGCGAGCGCGCCCCTAAGCCCACCCACTCAGCCACCCGTCTGATTCCATCGCCCGCAAAGCACTGTATATTTAACCAGAACCCTGGGAGATCCACATGTCATATGCAAAAGTTACCTTGATCGGA
>CAIPGD010000506.1 GCA_903864485.1 uncultured bacterium
CCTTTGATCTTGAAGGGGCCAAGAAGCTCATGGCAGAGGCCGGATATGCCAGCGGTTTTGAGGTCAGCATGAACTGCCCCAACGATCGTTACGTGAACGATGGCGAAATCTGCCAAGCGGTCGCGGCGAACCTCGCTCGTATCAACGTCAAGATCAATCTGCAGGCTGAGACGAAAGGGACCTACTTTCCGAAGATTCTGAAGCGTGACACGAGCTTCTACATGCTTGGCTGGACCCCCGCCACTTATGATGCGCACAACGCGCTCAATGCGCTGATGCGCTGCGTCGATGACAAAGGCGCCGGCCAGTTCAACCTCGGCGCTTACTGCAATGCCAAGGTCGATGATCTGATCCAGAAAGTTCAGTCCGAAACCGACAAAACCAAACGTAACGCGATGATCCGCGAAGCGTTTCAAATTCATACAGACGACATCGGTCACTTGCCGCTGCACCAACAGGCACTGGCCTGGGGCGTGGCAAAGAACATCGACCTCGTACAGTTGCCCGACAACTACATGCCGTTTAAGTGGATAACGATCAAATGATCGATAACGCTTTGAGTTCGCTTGAGTGTTGAGCTAGACCACTTGGTCATCGCCAGCGCCACGCTCGAAGAGGGCGTGGCCTGGTGCGAGACCACGCTGGGCGTCACGCCCGGGCCGGGGGGCAAACACCCCCTGATGGGCACGCATAATCGATTGCTCAAAATCGCCACGCCGGTGTTTCCGAACGCCTACCTGGAAATCATTGCGATCGACCCAGCTGCACCGCCGCCCAGCCGACCGCGCTGGTTCGGGCTAGACACACCCGAGTTGCAGGCCCAACTTCGATCGGGCCCCAGATTGATCCATGCGGTGGCCCGCACCACAAACCTCGATATGCATCGCTGGGGATTGATTACGCTCGGACTGCAACCGGGTGAACCCGTCAGCGCCAGCCGGGAAACGCCCACGGGTGTCTTGGCCTGGCAGATCCTGGTGCGTCGCGATGGACAGCTCGAGTGCCAGGGGGCCCTTCCAACTCTGATCCAATGGTCCGGGCAGCATCCTGCCCAGTCAATGCCCGAGAGCGGCATCACACTCGAGTCACTCACCCTCCGAGGACTACCAGAACGCGTGCAGGCCCTGCTACGCCTGAAAGGTGTCCAGATGGAGTCGCCATTGCCCGCGCAGCCGCCGCCCGAACTGGGCGAATTGGCTTCAGACACTGCGGTCGTCACGGTCAAGCTGAACACACCGCGCGGAACCCTAAACCTTTAGGTGGTGGCAGGCGCGCCCATGCTCCATCTACATTTCTCAAACCGCTTTGAGTCGCTGCGGGAAACACTGCTTGAACATCTGGCGCGGGAGACCCCCGGCCCGTTCACGGCACAAGAAATCATCATCCCCAGCGCGGCGGTCACCCGTCATCTGCAATGGGCGCTGACGGAGCATCAAGGCATCTGTGCGAACGTCAATTTTTCGTACCTTGCGCAATGGATCTGGCGACAGATCGGACAAATCGTTGAAATTCAGACCGAATCGCCATTTGCACCAGAGGTTCTGACCTGGCGCATTTACCGAGCACTCGGTGACCCCGAATTTATTTCGGCTCATACGCCCCTCCAACGATATCTGAGCGAGAACAATACAATTCGCCAATACGATCTGGCCGGTCGTATCGCGCATCTCTTTGAGAACTATGTGACGTACCGGCCGCTGTGGCTGCAAGCATGGTCAGCGGGGCAATCGATCAGAGCCGGGGGGCAGCCAGCGGGCGGAGCACATGAGTCGTGGCAGCATGAACCCTGGCGGCATGAGTCTTGGCAAAGTACGCTCTGGCGACGAATCGCGCAGGAGACCGCGACCACCGAAGAGCACCCGGGTCAGTCTTTTTTTCGGTTGCTGCCAACCTTACACGCTGACTCAGCAGCGCTAGCGTCTTTGCCCTCCAGGGCTCATGTGTTTTGTCTGCCGTCCATGCCACCGCTGTATCTGCAGATGCTTCGGGGCCTTTCGAGCCAGATGGAGTTGCACCTCTATATCCTCAATCCGTGCCAGGAGTATTGGTACGAACTCGTCGACCGGAAACGCCTCAGCCAGCTGAGCGCGAAGGGCCGCAGCGAACATCACGAAACGGGTAACGCGTTGCTGGCGGCGTGGGGTAAGCAGACTCAGGCCACGATCGATCTGCTGCTCACGGGCGAGGAAGTCCGCGAATCGCTGAGTACCCAATTTATTGAAGCGCCCGACACGACGATGCTGGGGCAACTCCAGAACTCGATCCTGAATCTGCTTGATCTCGATCTTGACCCGGATCTAGCCACGTCAGCGGAAATCGTACCAATCGCAGAGAATGATCAAAGCCTGCAGATCGACGTCTGCCACTCATTGCAGCGAGAACTCGAAGTGCTGCATGCGCGTCTACAGGATCTGCTTGGCCAACCCGATGCACCGGCCCCGGAAGACATTCTGGTCGTCACCCCCGATCTGCAGAGCGCGGCCCCCTTGATCGACGCTGTTTTCGGAACTGTTCGAAACGAGCGGCGGTTGCCCTACGTCATCACAGGTCTTCCACAACGCCGGGTGAATCCGATCGCCCGTATCCTCGATCAATTACTAAGCCTTGCGCTCGGGCGACATCCGGCCTCAGAAGTCTTCGATCTGTTGATCCAACCCGCCGTGATGCGACGCTTTGGCCTTGATCTCGATCAAGCAGAGCGACTGCGCGAGTGGATCACGGTGTCCGGAATACGCTGGGCACTCGATGGGGACGAACGCCAAACCCACGGACTACCTTCGGACGCCCGGCATACGTTCGCTGAGGGTCTGGAGCGTCTCTACCTCGCGTACGCCATGGGGGACGAAGACGCCAATATCGATTTCGATGCGCAGAGCAATTTAGATCAGGATGAAACCGCGGGATCGTTGATTGGCGCTGGCAATCCAGGCGGCTCGCAAGCCCCAGCTCTCGGGATTCTCTGGCGCTTTGTGCAAGCGTTGGATCATATTCGACGAGAGTGGCAAGAGAGCAAAACGCCAGATGAATGGCGTCAGGCCATGAGCGATGCTCTGACATGTTTTGGCGCCGAGGATCCAGCCTGGATTGAGGATTTCATTGAAATTCGCCGGGCCCTCCACCGCCTGCATTCCCAAATGATTCGGGGGGACCTCTGCGAACCGCTACCCCTCACGGTATTCCGAGAGGCGCTAACTGAGCAACTTGAACAAGATGCACAAGGCGGGGTTCCCTCTGGCCGAATCACGTTCGCCGCAATCTCCAGCCTACGCGCGCTCCCGTATCGAAACATTTTTGGTTTTGGAATGAATGACGGGGCGTTTCCAAGCGCATCGCGGCTGCTTGAGTTTGATCTCATCGCAGCAAAGCCGCAGCGCGGTGATCGTCAGCGGCGCGTCGATGAGCGCAACCAGTTCTTGGACTTGTTGATTTCAGCACGTGAGCGATTGGTGCTTAGTTACACCGGGCGCAACATTCGGGATAACAGTCGGATTCCGCCCTCGGTCCTGATTGCTGACCTGCTGGATCAGGTTGAACGAATCTGGCCTGGTGCGGGTCGCCGCGTCACCCACGAACATCCTCTGCAATCGTTCAGCAAGAATGATCTCGCGACGGACG
>CAIPGD010000507.1 GCA_903864485.1 uncultured bacterium
CACGGCCTCTATGTCCTCGCCCAGAACGCGGAGGGACTGGTCCTGATAGACATGCACGCAGCCCATGAACGCATCGTCTTTGAGCGCTTGCGGGCCCAGGCCGATCTGCGTTCCATTGTTTCACAGCCTTTACTGGTCCCCGCGGTTTTTACTGCTGATGAGATCGAGGTCGCGCTGGTCGAAGAGTCTAGCGAAGCGCTGTTCGGATTCGGTTTAGAGCTAGCGCCGATGGGCCCAACGACCATCGCGGTCCGTGCCGTCCCAGCGCTCCTCTCAAAAGCAGATCCGATCGCGCTTGCACGCGATGTGCTGGCCGGTCTGCGAGAGAGCGGCAACCTGCACGCCCTGACCCAACGACGGGACGCGATCCTGTCAACCATCGCCTGCCATGGCGCGGTTCGGGCGAACCGGCAACTTTCCTTGAGCGAAATGGATGCCTTGCTGCGCGCGATGGAATCAACCCCGGGGGCTGACCGCTGCAACCATGGTCGTCCGACCTGGATGATGCTGAGCCTCGACGATCTTGATCAGCGCTTTATGCGTGGGCGCTAACCCATGGCCACCGTCGCGATACACAACCCCGAATCAGCCCAACTGCCAACCACGCTGCTGATTGTCTTGACCGCCTTGGTGGCGTTCCAGCCTGCCGGCACCGATGTTTACTTGCCGTCGCTTCCGGCGATCGCGACCGAATTTCATGTCGGGCCGGTCGGCGTGCAGTGGACGCTCACCGTGTTTTTGCTTGCCTTCTCTTCGGCCCAACTCGCCGCCGGGCCGATCGCGGACCGGTTTGGGCGGCGGCCGGTGATTCTGGCCGGGCAAATCACCTTCATCCTGGCCTCGCTGGTCGGGGCATTGGCGCCCTCACTGACCTGGTTGATCGCGGCGCGCGGGGCCCAGGCGATTGGAGCCTGCTGCGCGGTGGTGTGCGCCCGGGCCATGATCCGCGACCTGTTCAACCCGGACGCGGGCGCCCAGGTCATGTCGCGGATGCTGGGGTGGATGATCGTCGTCCCGGTCTTTGGCGCTGCGCTCGGCGGACTGCTTCAGCAGTCCTGGGGATGGCGGGCCAATTTCGTCGCCGTTGCCACCTACGGAGCCATTGCCTTGGCGTCGACCTTTCATTGGAGCAAAGAGACGCTGCCATTCGAGCGCCGGACTTCCCTGCAACCCCGCGAGCTCTGGTTGAGCGCGAGCCAGATTATTCGATCGCCAACCTTTCGGGCCTGGCTGGCGATGGCAAGCTGGAGCTATGTCGGCCTATTCGCCTACCTCTCGAATTCATCGTTTGCCCTGATCGAAGTCCTAGGCCTCAGCCCCACCTGGTACGGCATGAGTTTCGGCGTGACGGCAATCGGCTACTTGATCGGCGTCCTCTGGGTACGGCGCCGAATCGCCCTGTTTGGATTGCGCGATGCCCCGTCCGTAGGCGCTGCGCTGGCGGTTGGCTGTGGCCTGGTCATGGCCGCACTGGCCGCATTAGAAGTTCGCCACCCTGCCGCTATTATGGTTCCAATGTTTGGTTTCATGCTGGCCCACGGCATTAATCAGCCGTGCGCAACGAGCGGCGCGATCGGGCCATTTCCGCACTGCGCAGGCACAGCCGCAGCGCTACTCGGCGCGCTGATGGCAGCTGGCGCGGCACCCATGGGATGGTTGATTGCTGCAAATCACGATGGGTCGACTCGACCGTTGGCCTTTGGGATTGCACTCTGCGGATTGGGTGTCGCTGCAAGCTGGCTATTGCTGGTTCGCAAGCTGGCGCCCGAACCTGTCTGATATCGCATCTGACCACTGCCATGTCGACGCAGGATCAACATCCCCTGATCTTCCTGATGGGCCCCACCGGCGCGGGAAAGTCGGCAGTCGCCATGGCCTTGGCCGCACAACTGCCGATTGACATCGTCAGTGTTGATTCAGCGCAGGTCTATCGCGGGCTGGATATTGGCACCGCAAAACCAAGCCTCGCAGAGCGCGCGCTCGTGCCGCATTGGTTGCTCGATTTGCTTGACCCGTCACAGGCCTATTCCGCCGCAAAGTTTCGGGTCGACGCGCAAGTGGCCATCGAAGCAATTCGGGCGAAAGGCCGCATCCCCCTCCTCGTCGGTGGGACCATGCTGTATGCCCGCGCTCTGGTCGGCGGTCTTGACGATTTGCCTTCAGCCAACCCCGCGTTGCGAGCACAGCTCGAGGCCGAGGCGCAGGCCGACGGATGGCCCGCAATGCACGCGCGGCTGGCAGATCTTGATCCGGTCACTGCGGCGCGCTTGTCACCGACTGATTCGCAGCGGATCCAGCGCGCGCTCGAAGTCGTCATGCTGACTGGAACCCCCTTATCGACCTTACAGGGACGGCCAAAGGGCTCCGATCAAGGAGCCACCGATCAAAGAGCCACCGATCAACCAGCCCATTTCGTTTCGCTTGAGCCCCAGGATCGCAGTTGGCTGCACCAACGCCTCGAGACGCGTTTTAAGAACATGGTCGCAGCGGGTCTCCTGGAAGAGGTTCGTGCTTTGCGGGCGCGTGGCGACCTTCACACCGATCTCCCCTCTATCCGCAGCGTCGGCTATCGCCAGGTCTGGGCCCACTTGGACGGAGATGGTGACCTACAGGCGATGCACGATCGTGCCGTTGCAGCCACTCGCCAATTAGCGAAGCGCCAGCTCACCTGGCTCCGATCGAACGCACAACGAACGATCGTGCCTTGCGACGCTGCACAGGCGACCTCGCTCGCGGTCGCAGCGCTTCGCGAAGCCATCGGCTGATACCAGCGCTTAGCGAATCAACGGTCGGCTGACAGACAGCCTAGGCGCCGGTCGTAATGACCGTGGCAGCTTCGCCCTGGGGGCGCACCCGAATCGATCCAATCACCGAGGCGATCTGGCCGGCTGCAGTTAACCGATCGATCACCGCTTGGGACTGACTCGGAGCAACAACCACGCACATACCGATACCGCAGTTAAAAACGCGGTGCATTTCATCGTCCGCGACCGCACCGGCATCCTGCAGCCAGTCGAAGATTGCGGGCCGCACCCAGCCGTTACGACGCAGGGCCGCCTGCAACTGCTCCGGGAGCACCCTGGGAAGATTCTCGACCAAGCCTCCGCCGGTGATATGCGCCATCGCCTTGACCGCACCGGGCAATTCCGCGAGCACGTCAAGCATCGGCTGAACATAGATCTGGGTCGGGGCCATCAACGCATCCGCCAGGGTGCGCTGAGCGGGGTCGGCCGGCAGGGGCATGGCATTAAGTGCCTGCATCCACTCGTTTTCGGGGCCTACGGCCCTTTCCAGAATTCGCCTGACCAGGGAAAATCCATTGGAATGCACGCCGCTCGACGGCAAACCCAGCACGACATCGCCCGGTTCGATCGAGCGCCCATCCAGAATCGACGATTTTTCGACAATTCCGACCGCAAATCCCGCTAAGTCGTATTCGCCGTCGGGATACATCCCCGGCATTTCAGCCGTTTCGCCGCCGATCAGTGCACACCCAGCTTGCTCGCAACCTGCCGCCACGCCCCCAACCACGGCTGCGGCAGTCTCGACGCGCAATCGGCCACAGGCAAAGTAATCTAGAAAATACAGAGGCTTCGCCCCTTGAACGAGAATGTCGTTGACGCTCATCGCCACCAGATCGATCCCAACGGTGTCGTGCCGATCAAGGGCAAACGCGAGTTTGAGCTTGGTCCCGACGCCATCGGTGCCCGAGACGAGGACGGGTTCCCGGTAACCCCTGGGAAGCTCATACAGGGCTCCAAACCCTCCAATCCCCGCCAGCACGCCAGCATTCAGGGTGCGCCGAGCGAGTGGCTTAATTCGCTCCACCAACGCATCGCCAGCATCCATGTCAACGCCTGCATCACGATATGAAATCGGCTTGTTCATCAATGACACTCCACAAAACCTTCATGTCCGAACCCTCTCGATCATCCGACCGCCGGGCCCGACATTCTAGGGCCCCTACAATAGTGCAGTGACTACTCATTCAACATGACGCCCCCGCCACCGATTTCGCCCCAATCGCCGAATTCTGAAAATTCTCCGAATTCGCACCACCTGCCGTCCTGGCGCGTCATCGCACCATGGGCCTTAGTGGCGCTTGGGCTGTTCTGGGCACTCTGGGCCCTTCAGACCACACTCTCACCGCTCTTTGCCGCCCTTGTCCTGGCCTATTTGATGGCTGGACCCGTTGACCGACTGCAGGGCGTTGGCGTACCGCGCGCCCTTGCAAGCCTGCTGGTCATGCTAGGGACAATCACCCTGTTGACGGCCGCCGCATTGATTTTCTTGCCCATCATTCAGACCGAGGTTGAACTGTTGCGCCAGCAACTACCTGATCTGGTGGCCAAAGTCAGTGATTCGATCCTGCCCTGGTTTGAACGGGTGACCGGCGTCAAGCTGCGATTGGACCCGCAGGCCATCCGGACCTGGATCACCCGTCAATGGTCCGAAGGTGGGGGCGATCTTGCAGTGGGCATCATGGATTACGCCCGCAGTGGCGGCTCGGCCGTTCTGGAAATTGTGAGCGTGGTTCTCCTGGTTCCGATTGTCTTGTTCTATCTGTTGGTGGACTGGCACGATCTGCGCCGTCTCACCCTCGACTTGATACCGCCGCGCTGGATCGGTGGAGTCGTCGATGCACTTGATGAACTGCATTCGATGATCAGCGGCTGGCTTCAAGGCGTCCTGCTCCTGACAATCGTTCTGGCGGTTTTCTATGCGGCTGGACTCTGGATCGCAGGCTTCCAACTTTGGTGGGCTCTGGGTCTGCTGACGGGCATTCTGATGTTTGTGCCCTACCTCGGCTTTGCACTGGCCCTACTGCTAGCACTTCTCGCCGGCATGTTGCAGTTCGGTGTGGGCGAGGGCATCTGGCGCGTCGCCATTGTGTATTCGTTAGGCCAGGCAATCGAAAGTTGGTGGCTGACCCCGAAACTCGTTGGGGAGAGAGTGGGCCTCCATCCGGTGGTGGTTATCCTCGCCCTTCTCGTTTTTGGCAACCTTCTCGGCTTTGTGGGCGTGTTGCTCGCCCTGCCCCTGGCAGCTGTCACGATCGTCTTGCTTCGACGGCTTCATCGGGCCTGGCTTCGCAGCCCGATTTTCGAGGGCAATCACGGACCCAGGGCGTGACCCAGCAGCTGATTCTTGATTTGGGCGCTCCACCGGCGCCCACACTGGATAACTTTGTCGTTGGCGATAACGTAGCCCTTGTGGCGACGCTCAGGCGCATTAATTTGGCCAATGATTCGTCCAATCCGATTGATCTGGAACATCGTTTTCTTTACCTGTGGGGTGATTCCGGTGTCGGCAAAACCCATCTTTTGCGCGCGCTCGCGCGATCCGAAGGGAAACATTCGACCATCCAGACCCTCGATGATGTCGATCGACTGGATAGCGCGGGTCAACAGGCCGCCTTTACCCAGTGGATCGAAACCCAGAGCGCCCCACACCGCGGGCTACTGATCGCGGGACGTTGGCCCCCCCGCGACTTGAAGTTGCGCGAAGATTTACGGACCCGGATCGGATCGGCCCTCGTCTTTAAGATCCAGCCTCTGACCGATGCTGCCAAATTGGCGGCGCTTCAGGCGGCCTCCTGGCACCGCGGCTTCAAACTGCCTGACGAGATCGCGCAAAAGCTGCTGGACCTATTGCCGCGAGACCTCGGATCACTTGGCGCAGCGATCGCGGCCCTCGATCGATTTTCGCTTGAACGGAAGCGGGCCATCACGTTGCCGCTGCTGCGCGAATGGCTGCAACACGAGGTCCGCTAGAATCCGACTAAC
>CAIPGD010000508.1 GCA_903864485.1 uncultured bacterium
CGCCGAAGTCGGCGGGGCAACTGGGGTGGCGACGCGCGGATCCATCCGGCTATCTGGTCGAGCTTCTGGCATTGGCTGCGCAGCGGATTTTGAGGACGCTGCCCCTGCCGATCCACCACGTGCAGGGCCTGACTCAGGGGAACGCAGCGTCTCGACGACGAGTGGCGTGCTCTTGATCCCTGGGCCGCCACCAACCGGCGCACCCATACCAGGCGCACCGACCTCTACCCCCGTCCCGAGTGAGACCGAACGATCAAGTCCTGCCGGCGCGTTGGCCCGAGGCGCTGCTGCGGTACCAGCAGTCGAACCTGAGCTACCCGCACCACTAGCTCCTCCGACACGTGACGTACCCCCGCCTTGGCGAGCAGCCTGCTCCGAAGCGAGAACCGCTCCGGTAGTCCGACTCTCAATGGGTGCCTGACCGCCGCCCGCGCATCCTGCCAAGGCAGCTGCCGCAGCCAATACAGCCAACGCGGCCACCCCTTTCAGCCTGGCAACGGAATCCGCCAGCCTCGCTAACCCGGCCGAACTCGTATGGCCCTTTAAAACTTCAACTATCACGCCGTTCCCTCTCGTAATGGCACAAATCGGGCACCCTCAAGGACTGTGACGCGCCAATCATCCTCGCTCGTCCGCTCCACCAGGTGCAGTGCCTGTTCTTCCCCGCCAACGGGCGCGATCAAACGCGCACCGATGGCCATTTGATGCATCAAGGCCTCGGGGAGCTCCATGCCGGCAGCTGCAATCACGATCGCGTCGAATGGCGCGACCTGAGGCAAACCTTCCCGCCCATCACCGAAGGCCAAACGGACATTGGCTAACCGCAAGGGGGCCAAGTTCTTCCGCGCATTCTCATGCAGACCGCGGATGCGTTCGACGGAATACACCTCGCCAAACAATCGGGCCATGACTGCAGCCTGCCATCCACAACCCGTTCCGATCTCAAGAACCTTTGCGCGTTTGCGGACATCGCTTTTCATTGGGGCGATAACCGCAGCCAGCATTGTGGCAACGACCGTGGGCCGAGAAATGGTTTGCTCATGACCGATTGGCAATGCCACATCTTCGTAGGCGCGGCTCGCAAGGGCTTGATCCACGAAGCTGTGTCGCTCAACACCTCCGATCGCTGACAAAACGGCTTCATCGTGAATGCCATATTCTCGGAGCCGATCGATCATGCGCCCGCGCGTCCGATCAGACGTTAGCCCAAGACCTGCGGGGGGGGCAAAATCTACGGCACCCCTGGGCACCTTGCGACCTTGCGGCTTAATCGGGACGCGCTCCGCCAATCACTCCACCTGAAGGTTCCAGGGCGGCGCGGCCGGATTCGCCAACCGATCCTGAACCCATGGCAACGACAGACGACAGGTCAGATCCACGTTAAGTGGCGTCACCGACACCCATCCCTCGGCGGTCGCATGAAAATCGGTACCGGGGCCTGCATCGCGGGCTTCGCCGGCGGGGCCGATCCACCAGATCGGTTCGCCACGCGGATCCTGACTGGCGATCACGGGCTCCGCCACGTGTCGTTTGCCGAGCCGGGTGGCGGCAATCCCACGTAACTGATCTTTGGGCAGGTTAGGAATGTTGACATTCAAAAGCGTTCGGGGGTCGGGGTCTGAGGCTAGAAACCCTTCAACCACCTCGCGGGCGATCGACGCGGCTCCACTCAAATGTGCCCAACCACGGCCAACCAGCGAAAAGGCGATCGCCGGAACCCCAAGCAAATAGCCCTCGGTCGCAGCCGCCACCGTGCCTGAATAAATCGTATCGTCGCCCATATTGGCGCCGTCATTAATCCCCGAGACCACCAGATCGGGACGATGATCGAGCATCCCAGTGATCGCCACATGCACGCAATCAGTCGGCGTGCCGTTGATGAACAAAAACCCGTTGGCCGCACGACGGACCTTAAGCGGGCGGTCGAGCGTCAGGGAATTGGAGGCCCCGCTTCGATCGCGCTCGGGCGCGACCACGGTGACCTCGCCGAGCGAGCTCATTGCCTGCGCAAGCGCAGCCAAGCCGGGGGAAAAGTAACCATCGTCATTGCTGATCAGGATTCTCATGACCGCATTCTAGGCCACCCAGCCACCGCCCGCTTGAGAAGCGATCGAGTCGGCACCATTAACTGCTCTCGGGCCAGTCCCGAATGTAGGCTTTGAGCATTCGATTTTCGAAACTTTGCGCTTCGAGGACGGCGCGGGCCAGGTCATGAAACGAAATCACGCCCAATAGAAGACGGTCGTCCATGACAGGGAGGTAGCGCTGATGACTCTCGATCATGACGCGGCGCAACTCGTTGATATCCATTTCGGGAGTTGCAATGATCGGGTCAGCGTTCATCACCTCACGCACGATGATTTCGGAGACTGGTGGCGTTGGCCCAGTACGGTGCTCGCGTTGGCGTAGAGCCAAGACGTGAATCACCTCCCGAAAGGTCAGCATCCCGATCAACTGCCCCCGTTCCATGACGACCAGTGAACCAATGTCCTGATCGGCCATCACCATGACCGCATCAGAGAGCATCGCCTCTGGGTCAACCGTAAAAAGGGTGCTTCCTTTGACACTCAGGACTTCACGCACTTGCATCGCTATTCTCCCTAATCAGTGCTCGGGTTCCCGTCGCTGGGGACCCTCAATCCGGGGGGTCGTCACTCGTACATCGCCACATTGAGCCCGATGGCGCAGGGCGTGGTCCATTAACACCAGTAGCAACATTGCCTCCGCGATCGGCGTCGCGCGAATTCCCACACATGGGTCATGGCGGCCGAGCGTCTCGATGGTTGTCGGTTGGCCCTCGAGATCAATCGACTGGCGTGGGACACGGATGCTCGAGGTGGGTTTAACCGCGATCGAAACCGTGACAGGCTGCCCAGTTGAAATCCCACCAAGGACTCCCCCCGCGTGATTACTGCTGAACCCGGCGGGTGTCAGTTCATCGCCATGCTCACTGCCGCGTTGCGCCACACAGGCAAAGCCGGCACCGATCTCGACCCCCTTGACCGCGTTGATTCCCATCATCGCGTGGGCAATGTCGGCGTCGAGACGATCAAAGAGTGGTTCGCCGAGCCCAACTGGAACGCCAGTCGCCTCAACAAACAATCGAGCGCCGATCGAGTCCCCCGCGCGCCGCAAATCGTCCATGTAGGCTTCGAGCTGAGGGATCACGGTCGCATTGGGTGCAAAAAACGCGTTTTC
>CAIPGD010000509.1 GCA_903864485.1 uncultured bacterium
GATCGTCGTCGGTCAAGGTGTCGGCAAATGCTGCGCTGTGGCACCAGACTGCGATGAGTGCGTGGCGCAACTCGGCTGAATCAACTTTCTTCCCGAGCAACCATCGCCCTTCCAGCGTCGCCAGAACTACTTCCGTCAAATGAATCGCTCGGGTGACGCCATGAAAGAGTGCGTTGCAGCGGTCAATCGCCTCGAAATGGCCACGCGCGAATTCACAGAGTTCGGCGCGCTCGGGGTCGGTGAGTCGATTGCCGATCCGACCCTCCAGATGGCGGATATAGCTGGCGAAGATCCAGTGATCTGCCGCATCAGCCATGCAGCGACTCGCAATAGGCGATTGATTCGTTCAACGAATTAATCCAGCGTTGTCCGTCCGGTGCTGCTGCCAGGGCATCGAATCCCTCGCCGACTAGCGGCTGGATCATCTTGCTGATGAAGTTTGGAAATTGTTCGAGGAGGCCATGGTAATTTTTAAGGCCCATGACGTCGGCGGTTCCACACTCGAGAAACTCTTCGTAAAGGGCAGGCAGTTTTCGCAGGTAATTCGGGTCCGCGAGCTGTCCGATCAAGTCCGCCGCGCGCACCATGTCCGGCCAGGAGAGGCGGCTGCGCGGGGTATCGCGAACTTCGGGTGGCGGTGGAAACCGGGTGTTTTCAATGTTGTGGATGACCCGGCCAACATCGATTGTCCGGCTGTTCTTGAAATGTTCCCGGACAAATGCCATGCCCCGGTCAACGTGAATGCGGGTCAGCGAGGCATCGGTCGCCCCGGGACCCAATGGAAAGATTCCGCCTTCTGCATTGGCGACGACGACCGAGGCGCTGTCCTCAGGGAAGAGTTTTTTGAGGTAGCCGATGTCATGGAACAGCAGCGAAATAATGTAGGTGGCCCAATCTTCGGCATCGATCGGGTCGCCGAGTTCGGCTTTGCCCTGCAGGATATCGAGCCCAGCCAGCGAAACGATGAAGGTATGTTCGCTGTTGTGGTACTGGGTATCCGCCCGAGCAAGTGCGCTCATGGCGAAGTCAGTTGACTCGAGGAGGGTTTGGCGCAGAGCACTTTCGCGTCCGTCAAACAGGCGTCGAAAATGAGTCTCAATCGCGCTTGAGAGCTTGCTCGACAGAATTTTCTGAGGGGAAAAGTTTGCCATGAGTGGTCAGGGCGCTTAGTACTGCCGCCCACTCCAGCTGATTTCCTCCAGAAGGGCCTCCGCATTGATTTTGAACGAGGGAAATTCGTTTCGGCTGACTGTCGTGACGACGCGTTCAAGACCGGCCTGCGCTTCGGGGTCTTTGAGATAACGGCCGACCCAATACCAGTTGAACGCGGCCGCTTTATCTTTGAGTGGATTGGCGGGGTCGCTGTAAAACGAGGCCAGGCGCATGACCGCCTTGACATTTTTTTGTCGGGCGGCGGTCTCTAGCAGTTTGATTGCGTAAGCGACGTCGTTCGCATTCGGCTGGGGCAAATCCAGGATGCCGAAACCGAGACTCAGCTGGGCTTCTGGGCTGCGCTCGGCTGCGTGCTTCCAGAGGTGTAGTGCGACGTTTTTTTGCCGTTCACCCAAATAGCCCGAGTGCAGCAGGTTGCCGATCTGGGTTTGCTGGCTGTGGTCCATCAGAATGCCGGCCGCGGCTTCGAAGACAGCTGCGACAGCACGCTTTTGATCGGTGGGGATCATCTGTTCGAGAGCGAGGTGAATCAACTCACGAAGAGACTCACGGTCTTTGTTACGGACGGTTTTGGCGAGTAGTACTTTGATGACCTGATCATAGGCACGGGCATTTCGCAGGCGCTTGAGAAGCGAGACCGGGACTTCGGCTTTTGACTGGTCTTTCGCGATGACCTTCAACACATCGGCCGTGCTGGAGGTTTCGGTAATCTCATTGTTGCTGAACTTGTCCGCCGTTTTGGCTTCGACCGCCGATGCGTTGGCATTGGGGTTTGGTCGAGAGCCCGGGACGGGGATCGCAAAGATTTTGACGGGGTCCTTGATGTTCTTGAATGACCGGGGGCCCGTGTCGACAAAGGTGACATGCGCGAGGGGCCCCTTGATCGCCTCGTGGACCACGCTACTCATGCTGATGCCACCGTAATCGGCCATGCTCTCGATCCGGGCACCCAGGTTGACAACATCGCCCATGAGATTGTCGCCCTGGACGATCACTTCGCCCCGGTGAATGCCAAAGCGGAACTGCATCGACGGCTTGGGGGTCGTTCGCAGGTTACGGTGATGGAGGGCTTCCTGACACTGGATGGCAAATTTGACGCAATCGACCGCATCCGGAAACTCGGCCAGAACGCTATCGCCTGCACTTCCAAAGATGCGGCCACCGTAACTGGCAATCATCGGATCAATGATCGAGCGGCATTCATCCAGCGAATCGAGGGTGCCTTCTTCGTCCAGGCCCATCATTTTGCTGAATCCGACCACGTCGGCACAGAATATGGTTACGCTTTTTCTAATCATTGCACTCTCGCCGCTTCATAGCACTCGGTTCAGTTTACTCCCCAGCTTAACGTTACGCCGAGTCCTTTGAGATGGATGCTGGTGGGGCGGATACCAATTGGGTAGATACCAATTGGGTAGATGCCGATGGGGTAGACGCCGATGGGGTAGATGCCTGATATCGGGCCTCCATGACCTGAAGTTGTGCACGCTGCTCCGCCGATGCCTGGCTGGGCGCGTCCGGTGAGCGATGGCGGCGCAAGACGGATCGCCATACCAGTAACAACCCAAGGATCAAGAGGACGAATGGGCCGACCCAGAGCACAGCGTTCGTCGTCGAAAACGGTGGGTCGTACAGAACAAAATCACCGTACCGCTCGACCATATATTGCTTGATCTCGGTATCGCTTCGGCCAGCCCGCACTTGTTGGACGACTTGCTGGCGTAGATCGATCGCCAGACCCGCGTTGGAGTCGGCAATGGTCTGGTTTTGGCAGACCAGGCAACGCAGTTGTTCAGTGAGCGTTCGCACCCGCGCAATCTCTGCGCTGTCACCGGGCCCACCCGAACGGGTCAAGTCGTTGATGGCCGCCCCGGCTTCTGCGGGTTGAGTGGCGTTGGTGGGATTGCGCTCGGTACTCATCGGTGTCGCCCGATTCAGGGGTTGGCCGCCAGCAATGGGGCAACATGTTGGTCAAAAAATGCGTCATCGATCGGGCCCACATGACGGTACGTAATGACGCCCTGTGGATTGATGACGTAGGTCTCGGGAACCCCATAAACCCCGTAATCGATCCCAACTTGGCCGTTCAGGTCGAGTGCAATCTGCCGGTAGGGGTCGCCGTGTTGGCGAAGCCACTGCGCCGTTGCCGCGGGCTCGTCCTTGTAGGCCAGTCCGACCAGATTGAAATCGGGTCGCTTGGAGAGCTTGAGTAATTTCGGATGCTCAATCACGCAGGCGGTGCACCAGGACGCAAATACATTGATCACCCAGACTTTGCCCAACATCGATTGGGTCGTAAACACCTGATCCGACCCGAGGGTCGGGACTTCGAAGCGGGGGGCCGGTTTGCCTTGGCGCGCAGACGGCAGATGTCGTGGATCAAATTCAAGTCCGCGCGCCAGCACGATCACAAGCAATACAAAAATCAGGAGCGGTAGTCCGAGCCGGACCCATCGCATCATCTTGCAGGCTCCGCAATCACTGGCCGGACGCGCAGGCGCTGATAACGCTTGTCAAAGAGCGTGCAAATTCCGCCAAGTGCCATGAGGGCGCACCCCCACCAGATCCAGTTGATGAAGGGCTTGAGGTACATGCGCACCGACCAGGCCTGGTCGGCCGGGCGAGCGGTTGCGCGCTCGGCTGCGACGGGCTCGCCGAGTGAAACATAAACATCGCCAAAGAACCCAGCTTCAATGGCCGCTTGAGTAATGACTTGTCCGCCGGCGGTGAACTGACGCTTTTCAGGTTCGATCAATGTGATCTCCCGACCGCTCCCCCGCGTCAGCTCAAATACGCCATGCCCCGCCTGATAATTAGGACCCGGTACAGAGTCCACTCCGATAAAAGTCAGGCGCCATTCACCGAGACTTTCGGTCTGACCGGGGGCCATGACGAGGTCGCGCTCGACTTCGTAAGTCTTGACCAGCGTCACCCCGGCCACGAAGACGGCAATCCCGCAATGGGCAATGATCATTCCCCAGTAGGACATTCCGAGTTGGCGCGCCCGGTCGATGACGAACGGCGATCCACCGTTGCGCCGCAGCTTGGCGAGTTGCTCACGCGCCTGCGCCACCGTCGCATAAGCAAGAGTCACGGCGGCCGCTAGACCCAACACCAGTAACAGGCTGGGTTTGCCCCAGCGCCAGATCGTGAATCCGGTCACCGCCATCGCCCCCAACAGGGGCCACAGCATGGAGCGCATCGCCTGGGCCAGCGGCATCGATTTCCATTGGCTGTAAGGGGCGATCGCCATCAGCCAGACCGCTGGCAGTAACAACGGGGCAAACACCGCGTTGAAATATGGGGGACCGACCGACATTTTGTTTCCCGTCAACACTTCGACCACGAGCGGGTAGAGCGTCCCCAGCATGACGGCGGCCAAGGCTGACACCATCAGCACGTTGTTGATGAGCAGGAGAGACTCGCGGGACCGCCAGCTGAACTGACCGCCGAGACCGACTTTGCCGGTCCGGGCTGCATAGAGGATGAACGAGAAGCCGATCACGAGGACCAGGAGCCCGAGAATCAAAATGCCGCGCTTAGGGTCGGCGGCAAATGCGTGTACCGAAGTCAACACGCCGGATCGAACCAGAAAAGTCCCCAGGAGCGATAAGGCAAAAGTCACCATCGCGAGGAGTACGGTCCAGCTCTTGAGTGCATTGCGTTTGTCGGTGACCGCAAGCGAGTGAATCAGCGCAGTCCCCGCGAGCCAGGGCAACAGCGAGGCGTTTTCGACTGGATCCCAAAACCACCATCCGCCCCAACCCAACACCGAATACGCCCACCAGCTGCCGAGCAGAATGCCGACGGTCAGAAAGGACCAGGCCGCATTGGCCCAAGGCCGCGACCAGCGCGCCCATGTGGGGTCCAGGCGGCCCTCAAGTAGCGCTGCGACCGCAAACGCGAAACTCACCGCGAAGCCCACGTAACCCATGTACAGCAAGGGCGGATGGCTCACCATAACCGGGTCTTGCAGGAGCGGGTTCAGGTCACGCCCAGAAAGGGGGGCGGGCAACAAGCGCTCGAAGGGATTAGAGCTGGCGAGCATGAACCCGACGAACGCAAACTGCAGGATCAGGAGGACCCCGAGAACGCGAACCCGAAAGCCCGGTGCAAGACGGTTGGAAAATAAGGCAACCGCTGCCGTCCAGCCCGACAGCATTAGGGTCCAGAGCAGTAGAGAGCCCTCGTGCGAACCCCAGCTAGCCGCTATTTTGTAGGGCAAGGGCAGGAGAACGTTCGAATTTTCAGCCACGTTCTGGACCGAAAAATCGCTCAGGACAAAACTCGTGACGAGCGCACCAAAGGACGCCAGGATCAGGCTGAACACCAGGACTGAGGTACCCGCCATCGAGCGGGCGACGCTCACCAAGGGGGAGTCGGGTCGTGTGACCTGCCACAACCCAAAAACGCCCGTGAGCAGAGCGAGGGTCAGCGCAAGCGAAAGTGCGAGTTGGGCGAGTTCAGGAATCATTGGGTGAGCTTGGGTGGCATGTAATTTTCATCGTGTTTAGCGAGAATCTCGCTGGCTACGAAGGTTCCATTTTCAAGGCGCCCTTGCGCGACGACACCTTTCCCTTCCTTGAAAAGATCGGGGGTGATTCCGGTGTAAGTGACCGCGAGGACGTTGTGTTGGTCGGTGACCCGAAAGCGCATCGTCAAACCGTCACCCGTGCGCACGAGGCTGCCCTCCTCGACCATGCCCCCGAGTCGGTAGGTGCGCCCCGGGGGGGGGGATTCCTTGATCTGGGTAGGCGTGTAAAACAAGACGAGATTGTCGTTGAACACCCGCAATACCGAGTAGACCGTGCCGCCCACAGCGACCAGAAGACCGAGGATCCAAAGAAGGCGGGTACGGCGGGATTTATTCAGCATTGGGATTTATTGAACATCAGGATCAAGCGGATCTTGCATCGCGACGTGAAGGATGGCGCGACGCGTCCGCAGAATGCTCCACGCGTCGATGGCAAAGACGAGAAAGGTCAGCATCACGCAGATCGCGATCGTCGCTGTGGCGCTCATGCCAGCACGCTCCCGGTCCAGGCCGAATCGCGTTCGCGGTCAACCAATTGCCAGCGTGCGCGGGCCATGGCGAGCGCGGCGCATCCCAGCCACATCGCGAGGACGCACACAAAAAGGGTCGCTTTCATGATTGGCGCCATTTTGGAGCCCCCCGACATGGAGAGCGATGCGCCCTGATGCAGGGTGTTCCAGAAGACCACCGAAAAATAAATCAGCGGGATATTCACCAGGCCGACTAATGTGAACACGCTGAGCAACTGATCGGTCTTGCGTTCATCATCAATGAGCGAAGCGACTGCGATCAGGCCTAAATAGATAAACAGCAGCAGCAACTCGAAGGTGAGCCGGGCATCCCAGATCCAGTAGGTCCCCCACGTGGGCTTACCCCAAAGCGATCCGGTTACCAGTGCCAGCAAGGTCATCCAGGCGCCTGTGGGCAGCATCGCCCGCATCATGACCGCGGAGAC
>CAIPGD010000510.1 GCA_903864485.1 uncultured bacterium
CAAAGTAGCTGCCAATGACGCTGGCAACCTTGATGGTGAGTTGTTCAGCGGGCGATAGTCGATCGATCCGAGCAGTAATCAGCCCCTCGATCGTATCGGGCAATCGAATGGCACTGAGATCATCGCCCCCCGTCCAGCTCACCATGCGGCCCGCGATGTCAATCAACCCGTCATTGCTAAGAGCGAGTGCGATCTCCTCCGCAAATAGCGGCGCTCCCTCCGCACGATCGACAATCAGCCGGGCGGCCAATTCGGGGAGCGCATCGACGCCTAAGCTTGTGCAAGCGACCTGAATGATGGCTTCGGGCGTCAGAGGTCCCAATTCGAGCAGTTGCGCACTTGAGGCTCCGGCGAGATCAGCGACCCACTGGACACCATTGCCCCCCTCGGGCGTCACAGAAACCAATAAGACAGGTTTCACACGCTCGGACAGGACACATTGCATCAGCGCAGCGGAAGCGCTATCGATCCATTGCGCCTCGTGCAAAACGATCAGGCCGTCGGACTTCGTAAGCTTTGACGCCAATACCGCCGCCAACAGTCGCCGAGTGCGATCCGCGCGGGCATCGCCGCTTAGCCGGCGGGTCAGGTCTGTGTCCTCCCAACCCAATGGCAACACCGCGTCAAGTAGGGGGGCCACCTCAAGCACCTTAGGGTCATCGGGTAGTGCAGCCAACACGGCATAGCGCCGGGCTGCCTGGTCTGGCAAGCTCATTTCCGCGCAGAAAATTTGCTCGAAGATGCTGCGCCAGACCCGATACGGGGTCTGCTGATCGATTGAGTGGCCATGCCCGATCCAGACCTGGAACCCGGAATCGCTAGCTCGGCGCACGGCCGACTGAAGGAGTTGCGCCTTCCCCATTCCGTGATCTGCTCGGACGACCATCAAACCACCGGATCGGCTCTGCTTGCAGCCGTTAAAAAAGGCGGTAATTTTTTCGATCTCAGCCTCACGGCCAATCGCGACTTTGGGTTGTGAATCCGGATCGGCATCGAGTTGCGCTTTGAACCCAGCAGCCTCCGCGTCTTCTACAATCGGTCTAAAAATAGTAATCGGCTCGGACCGCCCCTTCACAGAAATGGCTGGCAAACGCTCAAAGCGAAGGCGCTGACGAGATGCGGACCAGGTCGGCTCGTCGCACAACAAGCCACCATGCCCGGGCGCCTTTGCCGCCTGCATTAGCCGGGCTGACAAATTGACCACATTGCCCATGACCGTGTATTCACGCCGACTCGCGTTACCGATCGTGCCGCAGAATGCGAGACCGGTTGTGACGCCAATTGATGAATGTTGGCCTGCTTCGCTGAGTACACGTTGCATCGCCAATGCAGCCCGAACCGCCCTTTCGGGGTCATCCGGATGTCCAAGCGGCGGCAAACCGAGAACGGCAATCAGCGACGCTCCCTTGTCATCCACGCTAATCTTATTGACGCTCCCCTCGAACCGGTACAAAGCGATCTGCAAGGCCTTCATCGTACGATCCGCTTCAAGCAACGGCGTCTGGGCGTTGAAGTCAGGCAAGTTGATGAAAATCACTGATAAACGTCGCTGTTCACCCAGCCAATCGCTCTGATTGGCATCCAGCCGCGTCCTGATTGCGCCCGGGATGTAACGTCGCAGGGTGGCTGCAGCGCTCGGGCGCACGACCCTAGGAACCGTCTCGGGCGGGCTTCCCCCCGGGGGCGCGACGACGCGAAACATGCCGTCGTCCATCGGCTCAAAGCTCAGATCAGCACCACTCTCAACCCCAATCAGATCTCGTACCGAGGTTGAAATCACAACGTCGCCGGGAACGGCCAATCCGTTCGCGATCCCCACCTGCTCCAGCGGGGATCCGCAGACCAAAAATTCCCAGCGATCGAAGACGCCACCGAGTTGGGCGAATGAAACCTTGCCGGCACCCACAGCAACCTTCATGGAGAGATGCAACCCATCGCCCACGGCGTAGTGGTGAAGGCTCCGTTGGAGCGCTAGCGCGCATGCGGTGGCTTGTTTGGCCCCATCAGGTGTTAACCAGAGCGCGATCATCGCGTCGCCGGCGAACTTAACAACGTCCCCGCCCCACTGATCAACGAGATCGATGATCTGGCCGAAGTACAGATTCAGGACCTGGGTCAGATGTTCGGTACCGGCAGGTCCTCTCGCGGTCAGGGTTTCCGTAAGTCTGGTGAACCCAGAGACATCCGCAAAGAGCAATGCTGCTTCAAATTCCTCGGAACTTGGCTCCACACCGCTGATCCGGCCATCATTGGCACGTTCGACCAGAAGCTTCGGCAAATAGCTCGCAAGGGCATTCAGGTAGGCCGTCATCTTGTCTTGACCTGGATTAATAGCTGCGGTGCTGGTGCACGGAGACCGGAGGCTATAACGCCACTAGAAGCTGATCAAGGTAAACCATGAGGGGCTGGCGGATTGCCAGACGTTTGGCGGGCATCAGGAATGGGTGCGGGGATCAGGACTGGGTACGGGTTTCGGTGGTGGGTGCGGGTTTCGGTGGTGGGTGCGGGGATTGGGACTGGGTGCGGGCATTGTCAACTGCGTTTTCACTCCTCAGGCATAGCCTGAACGTCCTGAAAATCACAGTCGCCAATGCCCGCACCCGGCGCTACACCCCACTTACCCGAAGCGCTTTCGCCCCTCCGCCAACGATCCACCGCCCATCGATCCCACACCCGCAGCGCGAACGGATGCCGGCAGTGCGCCTCGGGGCTTCGTCGCCCCCGCCACCCTCCCCGCCTCCGAGCGATTAATCGTTAGTCTCCAAAGACCCTGCTTAGCCCCGGACACTTTGGTCCACCATTCGAGCAGCCGCCGGGAGCGCGGGGGATGTAGTGGGTCTCGCCCCATACCTGGGAGTGGCGGGGACGCGCACTCTTTCATGACGTTCGGGCTATGCACGAGGAATGAAAAGTGTGCGCCCGCGACACTCACGAATCACGCTTTGCCCAAGGGTTGTACGAGGGTTACCTCGGGTTCCCGGAGGGTTACCCGTGGGTTGCCTCAAGGTTGCCCGAACGATGATTGTTTGTGAACGGCAGGTTCTCGTCTAGTCATCGCCATGCTGCGCAGGGGTGGCGGGGACGCGCACTCTTTCATGACGTTCGGGCTATGCACGAGGAATGAAAAGTGTGCGCCCGCGCCACTCACGAATCAGGCGTTGCCTCGATGTTGCGTGCGGGTTGCCCGCGGGTTGCCTAAAGGTTGCCCACGGATCGCCGGCCACCTTCCAAAGACCCTTGACCTGGATCAACAGCATCAACGCCCACAAAACTCAAACTGGAGGCCAGAACGCTACTGAGACCTCATCAAGATGAACCAACGAACTGCGACCATTGAACTCGGCCAATACGAAGTCCCGACGAAATTGCCGGTTTTCCATTGCCACTTGGGCGCTGTCTCCGAGCAGCTGCAATTGGCTCGCGAGGCCATCGATGAACTTCGGGTGAGCCACCCGGAGTCAACGCCGTCCAATGTTCAGTCGGTCTACATGAGCCCCTGGAAGAGCCACCAACTCAACCCAAAGTTCGGCCCCTTGACCAACACGGTAAGAGCGCTCGCAATGCGCGCCTCAAAGGAGTTCCTGGTCACTGATATGGCCGGACTGAATCTCGACCTGATGGTCACGGATTGCTGGGGGGCCATCTACGAAGAGTCGGACCACACGCGGTTACACACGCACTTTCCCTCCGACTTTGCCGCGGTGGTTTATCTTGAGGCAGGTCCCCACTGCGCCCCGATTGTTTTTGACAATCACCTCGTCATCACACCACGGCCGGGATGGTTGATTATGTTTCCGGGAATGCTGCCGCACCACGTACCCGAGAACCATGATTCAAGAGTCATTGTTGCCATGAATCTCCTGAAGCTTCCCAACTTTGGTGGCGCCCAACCATCCTGATGCCCCGACTCGATTTCGTTCAATTTAAGGTCTATGACCACCCGGAAGAACTGGCTCGCGTAGCGACGGAAATCCCAGGTACCCCTGAGCCAAGTCTTGAGGTTCGACTCGAGGTGCCCGCGATTCATTGCGCGGCCTGCACCACCCTAATCGAACAGGCGTTGGGCGCATTGACGGAAAGTGTCCGGGCGTTTGCGACGACCCGACAGGTTCAAATTCGCTGGAACCCGTCAAAGACCCGATTGTCGGCGCTACTCCAGCGGCTGAGCGAGATCGGCTACCCGGCGATCCCACAGTCCCGCGAAGCCGCATCCGTCACCCGAACCCACGAACAAAGGCAGGCGCTATGGCGGCTGTTCGTCGCGTTTTTTTGCATGATGCAAGTCATGATGTACGCGTTGCCGCGTTATGTCGCGAGCCTTGGCGAGTTGATGCCAGATCAACTGCAGCTATTGCGCTGGGCCGAGTGGATGCTAACCGTCCCGGTCGTCTTTTTCTCGGCAGCCCCGCTATTTTCGGCGGCATGGTCCAGTCTCGCGCTCAGGCGAGTCACGATGGACGTGCCGGTGGCACTCGGAATTTCAATCGCGTTTGTCGCAAGTACTGTGGCCACTTTTTCCGGCGAAGGGGAGGTTTGGAACGATTCCGTGACCATGTTCGTGACCTTTCTGTTGGCTGGGCGCTGGCTCGAAGCCCGATTGAGAGCGCGAACGGCGGCGGGTCTGGATCGACTATTGACCCGACTCCCCGAGATGGTCGATCGGGTCAATTCAGGGTTCACTGACTTCAACAACTTCGAAAACGTCAATGAATCCAACCTGGAGCGCGTTCCAGCTGCTCGACTCCGGCCGGGTGATCGCATTCGGATTGCCGCTGGTCAAACGTTCCCGGTAGACGGTGTCGTTGTTGCGGGACGATCCCACGCCGACGAGGCGCTGCTCACCGGCGAAGCCAATCCAATCCCTAAAAAACCCGGAGACGTCGTCATTGCGGGTAGCCAGAATCTGGATGGGCTTGTTTGGCTGCAGGTTGAGCTTACGGGTCGGGCGACGCGGTTTGGACAAATTGCTGATCTCGTCCAGAAGGCCGCCGATGAAAAGCCTCCAGCAGCCTTAATGGCGGACCGCTGGGCGCAGGGTTTTTTGGTCGCGATCCTGGTCGCTGCGGCGCTTTCTGGCTTGATCTGGTGCTGGATCGAACCCGATCGGGCGCTTTCGGTGGTTGTCGCGGTGCTCATCGTGACTTGTCCGTGCGCCATCTCACTCGCCATGCCGGCAGTCACACTCGCAGCCACATCAAAACTGGCTGAGCAGGGGATTCTGTTGCGCAGCCCTGCCATTCTGGAAACGCTTGCCAAGATCGATCTGTTTGCATTCGATAAAACGGGGACGCTCAGCAGCGGCAAACTCGCCATTGAAGCGATCGAAATCGCGGAGGCCAAGAGCGCATTTACCGAAGCAGAGTGTCTCGCGATCGCCGGCGCAGTTGCCCAGGGTTCACTGCATCCGATTGCACGTGCGATCGCATCGGCATCGGCATTTGAATTTAAATCGAAACAATATGTTGAAACGCCGGCAGCGACTTCGGTATCGGAAAAGGCCGGCTCTGGCATGGCCGCCGAGGTTCTGTACCGGGGCGAACGCCTGCAAGTCGTTCTAGGACGTCAATCCTTCATTCGAAGCGCGATCAAACCAAATGAAAGCGCAAGCCAAGAATCAGGGTGGTCGGCGAAGGATGCCGACAGGCCTCATACGTTCCTCGCCATCAATCATCGTTTGGTAGCCCGGTTTGTGTTTCGCGAGGACTTAAGAGCCGACGCTGAAGAGACCCTGACGGCATTGGCGGCGGCGGGGATTCGAACGGCCGTTCTTTCGGGGGATCAGGCCCCGGCGGTGGCGCGCCTGACTGAACACCTGAAAATTAACGAAATACTCGCCAACGCGACCCCAGAGTCCAAGTACCTATGGGTGCAGGAAATGCAAGCCCAGAAACAGTTGGTCGCTGTCGTCGGTGACGGAATCAACGACGCCCCGATGCTCGCACTGGCCAACGTTTCGATAGCGGTTGGCAGCGCGGCACCAATCGCACAACTCGGCTCGGACGTCATTCTTGTATCCGATCGTCTGAGCGATCTGATCATCCTGCGCCAAATCGCCACTCGAGCGGTCCGAATCATCCGGCAGAATCTATTTTGGGCGGGAACATACAACGCGGTTTGCGTGCCATTGGCGCTGGCGGGGGCGATGCCACCGGCGGTCGCGGGCCTAGGCATGGCGGCGTCATCCCTCCTGGTCATCCTGAACGCGCTCCGACTGGTCCGTTAGCCAACGTTAACCAAAGTTAGCCAAACTCAGCCAACCCATGGAAAGCCTGTATTTGCTGATTCCGCTGTCGGTCGTTCTGGTGTTCGGCATCTTGCTGGTTTTCGCCTGGTCACTCGGAAATGGTCAGTTCGACGATCTCGAAGCTCAAGGACGCAGGGTTGTGGACGACGACGACAGTCCCCAGAGCGATGCTGCCACATCGACATCGAAGGCCGCCACATCGACATCGAAGGCCGCCACATCGATATCCGAGACCGCCAAATCGACCCCCGACAGCGGCCATCACGCCAAATCATCGAAACCTTGATCCACATCAAACACCCCCCAATCCATCGGGATGATGAACAAGCACGAGTCATGAAGGAACTGTGAAGATGCATGCTTCGGCCGCTCTCGGCGCCACTGGCGGTATTGGCTCCACCCGAACCACAGACTTTTATCAGTACGATGTCGTACGCCTTTTCGCGCTCGCCGCGGTTCTGTGGGGCGTGGTCG
>CAIPGD010000511.1 GCA_903864485.1 uncultured bacterium
AGTCAATGCGATCGCGCCAGGTTATTTCGAAACCGATATCAATCGCGAGATGTTGCGATCGCCCATGGGACAAGAACTCATCTCGAGAATTCCCCAGCACCGAGTTGGCCAGCTTCACGAACTCGACGGCCCGCTTCTAATGCTGGCGTCAAACGCGTCGTCCTACATGACGGGCGCAGTGATTCCGGTCGATGGCGGCCACCTCGTCAATACGCTCTGATAATCCCTATACCAATTCGTCGAGCCAAGGATTAAAAAGCGGGACTCGCGCCAGTCGGTAGTCTCCTGTATCCCGGGTGACTACCGTTAGCCCGTGTTGAAGGGCGGTTGCCGCAATGATCAGGTCGGGTTGAGAAAACGTGTGACCAATCTTGCGGCCTCCTTCGACCAAAAGTCGCCACGTGAACATGACATCCTCGGAAACCTCGAGCACCCGCTGATCGAACATGGGTCGAACCCGGTAAAGAAGCCACGAATCGAGCTCAGCGCGACGCATCGGATCAGTTGAGGTTTCGATACCGTAACGAATTTCAGCGAAGGTCACGGCGCTGATAAACAAATCCTCGAGCCGTTGACCTTCGATGAACCTTCGCACCCTCGGATCGGGGCGCGGGCGACGCAACTCCGAGATCACGTTGGTATCGAGAAGCCAGCCAATCACAAATCGACGTCGCGGACTGGCATCTCGAAACGTCGCTGCTCGATTTCGATTTCGGGATAGGGTGACGCCTGCAGGGCTTCGATTAACAAGCCGCCGGTGCGCGCGCCCTTAAGGCGATTGAATTCAGCAGCATCGATCACCACGACTGCATCTCGCCCATGCAAAGTAACGACTTGTGGCCCATCGCGATGCGCCATGCGAACCACTTCACTGAATCGCGCCTTGGCGTCTTGGAGGCGCCATCGGCTACCCATTGGATGGGCAACGGCCATTTCGGAGCTCGGTGATTTTCTAGTCATGGTGACTAGAATGCCAGATCCCCTTACTCGCCGCAAGAAAAAGAGAGGGACACCACGTTGAGGATCTACCAATTTTCCTGGGATGGCACGGCAGTGCAGAATGTCCCCTGACTCCCCACCCCGCTCCCAAAAAAACCATTGCTCAGAATGCCTTTGAAGATCACCACCTGGAATGTTAATTCCCTGAACGTTCGGCTACCCCATGTTCTTGACTGGCTGGCCGCACATTCGGTCGACGTACTTTGTCTTCAGGAAACGAAACTGACCGACGACCGCTTCCCCACCCAGGCCCTGCGCGACGCTGGCTATGCGGCAATCTATTCTGGCCAAAAGACCTACAACGGCGTCGCGATCCTGAGCCGAGTCGAAACGGTCGGGGAAGCCGCGGATGTCGTCATCGGTAACCCCTTATTTCCGGACGAGCAAAAGCGACTGATCAGTGCCACCTTCAAGGGCGTTCGGGTGGTCAACGGCTACTTCCCGAACGGCCAGGCTCCCGATAGTGACAAGTTTGTCTACAAGTTAGCCTGGCTCGAAGCGCTCGCGCAATGGCTGGACCGGGAGAGAACGCAGTATCCGGACTTGGCTCTCGTTGGTGACTTCAACATTACCCGCGATGACCTCGATGTGCATGACCCTGAGGCCTGGCGTGGGCAAATTCATTGCACCGATGCCGAGCGTGGTTGGCTTTCCTCGCTGCTGGACGGGGGACTCGTCGACGCCTTCCGATCCTTCGATCCACCCCCGAAAAGTTATAGCTGGTGGGATTATCGTCAGGGTGCTTTCCGGCGCAACGCTGGGTTACGGATCGATTTGATCCTGTTGACCCAGGCTTTGGCTCAGAGGGCGCGAAGTTGCAGCATTGATCGCGAAGCGCGTAAGCGTGAACAGCCGTCGGATCATGCGCCGGTGACTGTTGAGATTGAGAGTTATTGAGACTTGGCATGATCGCGGGGGTCACTTCTGCGCCTAGCCGTTGGGGACTCTATTTTCGTTCCTCGGGCATAGCCCTCACGTCCCGAAAACAGAGTCCCCACCGACCTACGGACTGATTCAACTGGCTCGCCCTGGCCAATTCAGCTGCCGGACCAGTCGACTGAATCAAGCGACTGGGATCGAAAACGTCATGGGCGCTCGGGCTACGGAGGCGCGCTGCTCGACACGGATTTCGAAAGGGAGCGGGGGCTACTTTTCATGACGTGAGGGCTATGCCCGAGGAGTGAAAAGCAGCCCCCGCTCCCTTCCCCTAAGCCCGTCCAGCTCCCCGCCCCCTTCCCCTGAACCCGCAAGGATGCCCGCGCCCTTGCCGCAGCCCCGCCTAGTCCCCGATCCCCAATTCCTTGATCTTCCGCGTAATCGTATTGCGCCCAATCCCCAATCGCTGCGCCGCCTCGAT
>CAIPGD010000512.1 GCA_903864485.1 uncultured bacterium
AATTGGCTCCCAGACCACCGGTACAGGACGCTATAAGTAAACCGCACGACTGCGGTTTCGCCCGCTGCCAGGTTGCCCACGTTCATAGTGTAGAGACCAGGCTCGATCTGTTCGAGTGCGCATTTCGCGGAACGTGACCGCTGATTTCGCCTCATCGTGACCGATGACGGGATGCTGCATGGATTTATATTTAGGTTAACTCAATCGGTCACGTTCGCCGTGAAACGGCGGTCACGCTTTGGTGAAACGGCGGTCACGTTGGCGTGAATTTGGAGGCGCGAGTGAGTTATCCACGGCGGCGCCGGTCGATGGTCTTCAATCACATGAGGCCGGCGACGCCGTGGATAACTCATCTTCAAAGTACGGTCCCTCATGGTTTGTTTTTCTCCGGCTTTCGCATCGACTCGCCCGCGAGCGCCAGCTTGTGAGCGGAATGCAGAATCCGGTCTAGGATGGCGTCAGCCAGCGTTGGGTCGTTCAGATAAGCGTGCCAGTGCTCGGGCGGCAGCTGGCTGGTAATGACGGTTGAGCGCGTGCCGACGCGGTCATCGAGTACCTCCAGCAAATCGTTGCGCTCGGCCTGATTCAGTGGTGCTAGGCCCCAATCATCCAGTATCAGTAAATCCGTCTTCGCGAGACTCGATAAGCGTTTGCCGAAACTGCCGTCACCATGGGCGATTCGCAGTTCCTCAAACAGTCGGGGGGTGCGCACATAGATCACTGACAGCCCCTGTCGGCAGGCGGCGTTTGCCAATGCGCACGCTAGCCACGTTTTGCCACAGCCCGTTGCCCCCGTCAGGATCAGATTCTGGTGAGCGCGAATCCACTGGCAAGTGCCCAATTGGGCCATCAATGCCTTGTCGAGATTGCGCCCGCCTCCATAGCGCACATCCTCCAAGCAGGCTTGGCTGGACTTCAGTCTGGCCTCGCGCAGCAACCGCGCGACACGGCGATTCTCGCGCCAGGTGTGCTCGCGTTCGACCAACATGGCAAAGCGCTCATCAAAGGGCAGACTCATGGTTGCCGCATTGCTCTGCTGCTCGGCAAAGCCCTTCGCCATGCCAGGCAAGCGCAGCGCGTTCAGGGTCTGTAGGGTCTGTTCCATCAACATACGGTCTCCTTCGGTCAGTGGTAGTAGTCCGGGCCACGAACGTTGGTGTGGCCTGGCAAAGCCAGTTCGGGTTGCGTCGCGTCGGCAACGGGTTGACGATCCAGGCCCTTCTCAAGAATCGAGGCCACCGATCGGTAGCGATGCGCGCCAATGGCCAGAGCGCGGGTGCAGGCCGCCTCCATACGATCCTTGCCAGAAATGCGTGCCAGACGCATCAAGCCCAGGCATGAGCGGTAGCCTTGCTCGGGATGCTTCTTCTCGAGAAGGAGCCGCTTGACCAGTTCGCCGGTGGCGGGCCCAACCGATGTAGCCCAACTCATCAGCCGACCCGGGGACCACTGGGCGTGCGCCCGGTGTGCAGCCGGCATGTGATCGGAAATCGTTGAATAGACGCCTTTGCGGTAGCTGCGTGGGTGACTGGCAACCCGGCGACCTTTGGCGAGCACCTCGATCATGCTGCGGGTGATCCGCAGCTCGACCTCCTGGCGCACCAGCGCATGCGGCACGCTGTAATAGTGGCCTTCGTACTCAACGTGATAGTCAATGTTGACGCTGGCTCGTTTCCAGTGCGCCAACACGAACGGTCTGGCCGGAAGCGCTCGCAGATAGGGTGCATCCAATTTCTCGAAGGCCTCTCGCCTGCAGCCTGGCAACCTCTTGAACGGGCGGTTGTTGAGCGCGGGCAGAAGTTCAGCCACGGCAGCATCCAGTTCGGCTACCGAGAAGAACTGCCGATGGCGTAGTCGGGCCAGGATCCAGCGCTCGACAACCTGAACGCCAACCTCGACCTTGGCCTTGTCTTGCGGCTTTCTGGGCCTGGCCGGAAGAATTACGGTGCCAAAGTGATCAGCAAACTCAATAGTGGCGCGGTTGAGTTCGGGTTCGTAGCGGTTGGCAACGGCGACCAGCGCACGGGGATTATCCGGAACAATGAGTTCGGGTACCCCGCCGATAAACACCAAGGCGCGCCCGATCCCAGTGAGCCAGTCCGCTTGCGTCTGCCCCCCAGTGGCACAGGCAAAGGTGTAGCTCGATGCGCCCAGTACCGCAACAAAGATACTTGCCGGACTAATCTCGCCGGTTCGAGCGTCGATAATGGGCATAGTGGGGCCAGCGTAATCAGCAAACAACTTCTCGCCGGCGCGGTGGATTTGACGCATGGAGCGCTTGAGATTGCCGGTCCAGGCTTTGTAATGCGTGCAGAACGCGGTGTATTGGAAAGCCGTTGCACCGGCACCCAACTGGTACTCCTCCCAAAGCAGGGAGAGTGTCATCCCCTTGCGCTTGAGTTCCTGATGAACCCGCGCGTAATCGGGTTCCGTGAAGGCCGACGCTCGGGTCGAGGGCTGGGGGTAGAGCCGCCGCTCTAATGCGGCATCGTCCAGGTCAGCCGGCAGCGGCCAGACCAGTTCGGCCTTCGTTGCCAATTGAAGGTACTTGACGACCGCGCCCTTGGAAATATTGAGCGCTCGGGCAATGGCCTCAAGACTGAGGTCGGTGCTATGGCGGTATCGGAGTACGTCTCGAATCTTGCGCATGGATAGTCTGTCCTGTGGCATCCCCGCTCACCTCAAAAAATGCGGCGAGGCTACCTTCAACTACCCACACAACACCCCAACCATCGGTCACGATGAGCGTGAAATCGCGGTCACGCTTCGGTGAAACGTCGGTCACGCTTTCGTGAAATCACCGGTCACAATCACGTGAAATACGCACTGCGAGTGCACGCAGCTTCCTGGATGCCTTGCACAAAGCCTGTCCGATCAA